>NZ_JBQKDO010000004.1:0-147885 GCF_052121795.1 Collinsella sp. LCP19S3_B7 | reverse complement strand
GTATAAGAGACAGGGTTAAGTTTGTCGCGAGTTCCGCACGCAAAGGAAAGCACTTAATGTGCTTTCCGTCTTGCGCAGGACTGTAGAGCAGCAAACTTAACCCGCCCCGGCCCCCGATGGCCCCAGACCGGCGGGATAGACCGGTTTGGATGGGGCTTTGATGCATGGGTGGTCTGTTGGTGGGCAAATGGGTATCATAATGCAGTTACTGCATCGACTCCGTGATGCATGTTTGTACGTTCCCGGCGGTCGGTTTGCCAGAAGCGCCCCGTCGGTTGTTCCAGACCCGTTTCGAAGAAAGGAAACCGCACGAACCTATGGCAGCTAAAAAATCATCTCCCTTGAAGATCATTCCGCTCGGAGGCCTTGACGGCATCGGCAAGAATATGACGGTCTTCGAGTGCGGCGACGACATGGTGCTCGTCGACGCCGGCCTTATGTTCCCCGACGACTCCCAGCCCGGTATCGATTTGGTGCTTCCCGACTACACCTATGTTCTGGAGAACGAGGAGAAGCTCCGCGGCATCATCGTCACCCACGGCCACGAGGACCATACCGGTTCGCTTCCGTACCTGCTGCAGGACCTCAACAACAAGGTGCCCATCTTCTCGAGCAAGCTGACGCTTGGTTTCATCGAGGGCAAGCTTTCCGAGTTCCGCATCCGCGCGCCCAAGTTCCGCGAGGTCAAGGGCGGTAGCCATGTCAATCTTGGTGGCATTTCGCTCGACTTCTTCTCTATGACGCACTCAATTCCGGGCGCTTTGGGCGTATTCATTCGCACCAACCAGGGCACCGTTATGCACACGGGCGACTTTAAGCTCGACCAGACGCCCATCGATGGCGTCACGCCCGATTATGCCGCCATCAGTCGCTTTGCCAAACAGGGCATCGACCTGTTGCTTTCCGACTCCACCAACGCCACGGTTCCGGGCTTTACCAAGTCCGAGGCCGAAGTCGGCCCCAACTTGCTGCACGCCATCAAGAATGCCCCGGGCCGCGTGTTCGTCGCGTCGTTCTCGAGCCATATCCATCGCCTGCAGCAGATCTGCGACGCCGCCCGCAAGTGCGGCCGCAAGGTCGTCGTGACCGGACGTTCCATGCTCACCAACACCCGCGTGGCGCGCGAGCTGGGCTACCTCAACATCGACGATGCCGATATCATCGATGCCTTCGATATCGATAACCTGCCTGACGACAAGATTGTCGTCATGTGCACCGGCTCTCAGGGCGAGCCGCTGTCGGCGCTGTCCCGCATGGCCAACGGCGAGCACAAGACGCTCTCCATCCACGAGGGCGATACCGTCATCCTCTCGGCGACCCCTGTTCCCGGCAACGAGAAGGCCGTCCAGCAGGTCGTCAACAGCCTGGCCAAGCTTGGCTGCGACGTGTGGGACAAGAACCGTGCCCTCGTCCATGTCTCGGGTCACGGCAGCCAGGAGGAGCTCAAGCTTCTGATGGCCATGGCCAAGCCCACCTATTTTATGCCGGTTCACGGCGAGGCCGTGCACCTGCGTGCTCATGCCCAGCTTGCCCGTAAGATGGGTATTAAGGATGATCACATCTTTATCCTCGATAACGGTGACACGCTCGAGATGCGTGGTGGTATTGTCAAGCGCGGAACGCCCGTCGAATCCGGCGTCGTCTACGTCGACGGCCTGCGCATCGGCGATACCGACCCCATCGTCCTGCGCGATCGTCAGAAGCTTGCCAATGACGGTATGGTCACAGCCGTCGCCATCGTCTCGCTCAAGCATAAGAAAATCGAGGCTATCGAGTTCTCGGGCCGTGGCGTTTCATTTGCTATCGACGATCAGTTCTCCGAGGATGCCTCCGCATCCATCATGAAGACGATCGAGAAGGGCAAGTTTAGCTTTACGAGCAGCGGCTCCGATGCCATTCGCAAGGCCGTGCGCGATTCGCTCTCCAACTTCATTTGGAGCCGTACGCGCACCCGTCCGATGATCATCCCGGTCGTCATGGAGGTTTAGTTTGGCGCGCGGATCTGCACAAAACGCCAAAGGCAATAAAGCCAACAACCAACCGGCATCTGCTAAGGGTGCCGGTTCCCATCTTCGTGCCAATAAGGGCCACGAGGCCGAGTTCGACGATTTTGAGCCCCTGGTCGAGCCTTCGGCCAACCGCGATATCGCCGGCGTGGTCATTGCCGTTTTGGCGATTGCGTCTTTCATTGCCGTGATTTCTCCGGCAACGGCACCCGTGACGGCAGTGGTTGCCGGTTTCTACCATCTTGGCTTTGGCCTGGGCGCCTACGTGCTGCCGATCGTCATTTTGCTGTTTGCCGCCACGCTCTTTTTGGGTGAGGACTCGCCGCTCAACATTCGCTCGGTCGCGGGCGGCGCCGTTGTCTTTATCGCCGTCGTCTCCATTCTTTCGTTGATGGTGCCGGGCACGAGCGATTCGTGCGACCTCATGTTTGTGCCGCAAAACCTGTCCGCTTCGGGCGGCTACATCGGTGCGTTTATTGCGAGTGCGCTGCAGAATGCCCTGGGTAAACCTATCGCGACGGTGGTCCTGTTGGGTTTGGCCGTCGTTGGCTTTGTCATCATCGGCTTTTCGGTGGGTGGCGTTTTGCGCTCTGCGCGCGATCGCGCTGCCGATTTTGCCGAGCGCCGTCGTGCCGATGTCAATGCGAGCCCGTGGGGCGACGAAGAGGCCCTGTCGGTTCCCGGCGTCGCCCGTCCGCACCTGAGCATTCTTCGTCAGAAGGGCTCCGATATGGCCGTGACCACGGTCATGGGCAATGATGCGGACCCGGTTTTGGACGATGATGACGAGGACGATGATCCGTTTGTCGACGTGTCCGAGGCTGTGGAGGCCGAGCGCGCCAAGACCACGCTGCTGCCGCGTCGCCATGCCAAGCATGGCAAGTCCGCGCCTAAGCTCAACACGAGTGAGCCCGACCCGTCTTGGTCCGATAGCGAAATCGAACTCACCGCGGGCGATGACGAGGATGACGAGTGTCCGCTCGAGACCGCCAAGACAACTTTGCTGCCGCGTCGCCAAGACAGGCGAGGACAGGTCACCGGACAGCTTTCGATGGAAGACGACCCGGACAAGGTCGACGAGTCCGAGCCGCCGTTTGCCGTGAACCCCGTGTCTGCTGCCCCGCAGATCCCCGATTTCCTGAAGCACCCCAAGGTTGCCGACGCCTCCACCCCAACGGCTTCCGCTGCTCCTGTTGCAGCCGGCGATGGGGGAGCTGACGGCACTGCTACCGATGTCGAGGGCGAGCAAGAGGATGGCCTCAAACTCCCGCCGCTCGAAATCCTGCACGCCAATCCGCAGTCGGCGTCCGCCGCGTCTTCTGACAAGGAGTTGGAGCAGACGGCCGAGTCGCTGCAGTCCACGTTGCTGGAGTTTGGCCGTAGCGCTCGCGTCGTCGGCTGGATTGCCGGTCCCACGGTGACGACCTTTAAGCTGCAGCCCGGCGAGGGCGAGCGCGTGAGCAAGATTTCGAGCCTCGAGGACGATATCGCGCTTTCGCTTGCCGCCCAGTCGGTGCGTATCTTTGCGCCGATTCCCGGCACCTCGCTTGTGGGTATCGAGATTCCCAATCGCAAGCGCCAGAACGTTAACCTGGGAGACGTGCTTCCCTATGTGAAGGGCGGCCCGCTCGAGCTGGCCATCGGCCGCGATGCCGAGGGTACGCCGGTTGTCGCCGACCTCGCCAAGATGCCCCACCTGCTTATTGCCGGTACCACCGGTTCCGGTAAGTCGGTCATGATCAACTCCATCATCACGACCCTGCTCATGCGCGCGCTTCCCGAGGACGTTCGCTTGATCATGGTCGACCCCAAGCGCGTTGAGCTTGCCGGCTATAATGGCCTGCCCCATCTCTATGTGCCCGTGGTGACCGAACCCAAGCAGGCTGCGAGTGCCTTGCAATGGGCTGTTTCCGAGATGGAGCGTCGCCTGAAGGTCTTCGAGCGCCTCAACGTTCGCAAGATCTCGACGTATAACGAAAAGCAGGCCGCCGGCGAGTTCGTACACTACGATAACCCGCCGCAAAAGATGCCCTATCTGGTCATTATCATCGACGAGCTATCGGACCTGATGATGGTTGCCGGCAAGGATGTCGAGGCCTCGATCGTTCGTATCGCCCAGCTGGGCCGTGCCGCCGGTATTCACCTTATCGTGGCTACGCAGCGCCCCAGCTCCAACGTGGTGACGGGCCTCATTAAGGCCAACATCACCAATCGTATCGCCTTTAACGTGGCCACGGGCATCGATTCCCGCGTCATTATCGACCAGATGGGCGCCGAAAAGCTCACCGGTTTGGGCGACATGCTGTTCTCCAAGGTCGACTGGGGCAAGCCCCGCCGTATCCAGGGCTGTTTTGTCTCGGATGATGAGATCAACGAGATCGTCGAGTTCGTTAAGTCGCAAAGCGAGCCCGACTACCACGAGGAGATTCTGTCTGCCGTGGCGCCTGCTTCCATGTCCATGGCTGGTGGCGGCATTGTTCGCACGGGCGTTGCCGAGCCGCAGGATGACGACCCGCTTATCTGGGAGGCCGCTCATATTGTGGTGGAATCGCAGCTGGGCTCCACATCTGGCCTGCAACGCCGCCTCAAGGTTGGCTATGCGCGCGCCGGGCGTATTATGGACATGCTGGAAGAAAAGGGCGTCGTCGGCCCGCCCGACGGTTCCAAGCCGCGCGAGGTCCTGCTGGATGACGAAGGGCTTGCCGCGCTGGAGTCTGTCGACGCCGAGATGGTACGTGAAGATCGTGAGTTTGGAGGATTCTGATGGCTGCACGCTTTGGTGACATGCTGCTCGAGCAGCGTCGCCGGATGGGCCTTTCCATCCAGCAGGTCGCCAACACCATCAAAATCAGGCCGCAGATCATCGAGTTTTTCGAGACTGGTAACTTTGCATCGATGCCCCCGCGTGGCTATGCGCAGGGCATGATTTCGAGCTACGCTCGCTTTTTGGGGCTTAACCCGCGCGAGGTCGTCAACGCTTATTTTGACGACCTCATGGCATATGAACGCGATACCTCGCAGCAGGGCGGTCGTTTTCAGGATGCTGCCGGCTACGTTAACTCGCGTTCTTCGGTCGATAACGGTCGTTTTTTGATGGTTCAGGGTGGTCGTACGACACGGTACGGCCAGCGCCCTCCGCAGGCGGGCTATATCACCGAGACGGGCTCCAGCGAGGAAATTCGTTCTCAGCGAGATCGTTTTCGCAGTACGCCCCTGCCAGATGACCGTGCGCTTCCCGCCGCTCGCGGGTTGAGTCGCGATCCTCGCGCCGGTTACGGCGACGGTGGATACTCCGGTCGTAGCTATCGCGGAGTATCCGCCGGGCGTTCCCGCGATGGCTATTCCGACGCCGATACCACGCAGGTGACGCCGCGCCTCCGTTCGCAATCCCAGCCCTATGGGCAGCGCGCTTCGGTGCCTCGCTCTGGCCAGCGCGGCTATCAGGGCCGTGGCGAGCTTGCGCCGCGTCCGGGCCGGCGGGGTTCGCAGCGCCAGAGTAGCTATCGTGGTCGTCCCGATAGCGGTCGCGGCCGCATACCGCAGGGTAATGGTCGTGGTAGCTCCAATCGCGGACGCGGCGTTGGGCGCGCCTCTCAATACAACACGATCGATCCGCGCATTATTTACGTCGGCATCGGTGCCGTGGTGCTGCTGTTGATTTTGCTCATCGTGGTACTCCTGCGTGGTTGCGGCTCTGCTGCACCCGAGTCGACGCCCGAGACACCCGTGGCTACCAAGACGACGACTAAGAAATCTTCCAAGAAGACCGAATCCACTGACGAGGATGAAGACGCCGACGAGGCGACGGATGCGGCCGGTTCCGATGCCGCCAAGGCGACGGTGGAAAAGGAAGAGGACGAGGTCACCAAGGTCAAGGTCTCTGTCGCCAAGGGCAAGACCGCCTGGATCGAGGTCAAGGTCGACGGTAAATCGGTCTATGGCGCTCAAGCGACCGGTCCTTTTGAGCAGGAGTACACGCCCGAGTCCTCGATTGAGATCACCACGTCCAAGCCCTCCGATGTCACGGTCACCAAGAATGGTGAAAAGGTTCGCTATGACACCAAGACATCGGGTGTGGCGCGCGTGACCATTACCGTTCCCAAGAAGGAGACCGCTGACTCCGAGAACGGCGATAATACCGGCGGTACCGATAATGCCGACGGTACCGATGCCCAGTCTACCGTCGGCACCGACACGGCATCCGACGGCCAGACAGTGAGCGATTCAGATGACTATTCGTACGACAGCTACTAAGGCTCCCCGTACCGAAAGGAAGAACCATGGCTAAAGATTCCAGCTTCGACGTTGTGTCCGAGGTTAACATGCAGGAGGTCGATAACGCCTTCCAGCAGACCGCCCGCGAGATTTCCCAGCGCTATGACCTTAAAGACTCCGGCGCCACCATCGAGCTCTCGAAGGGCGACAAGCTCTTTACGATTAACGCTCCGGCCGATTTTGTCTCCAAGCAGATCATCGATGTTTTGAGCTCCAAGCTCATCAAGCGCGGTATCGACCTCAAGGCTGTCTCTTGGGACACCCCGCAGGCGGCTTCGGGCGGTACCGTGCGCGTGCTCGGTCATATCGTCGAGGGCATCGACCAGGCGACCGCAAAGAAGATCAATAAAGACATCAAGGATCAAAAGCTTAAGGTCAAGGTGACCATCGAGGCCGATAAGCTGCGCGTTTCCTCGGCTTCTAAGGACGCTTTACAGACGGTGATTCAGTTTCTGCGCGACCAGGACTACGGCCAGCCGCTGCAGTTTACCAACTACCGCTAATTTACTCGAAAGGACCGCTCTCCAACATGGATACTCCGTTGGGTTCCGTACTCTATATCACGCTTGGCTGCGCCAAGAACGAGGTCGATACCGACCGCATGCGTTCGCTGCTGACCGCTGCGGGCTACGAGGAGGCATTCGATCCTCAGGATGCCGATATCGCCATTGTCAATACGTGCTCGTTTCTTACCTCGGCGACGTCTGAGAGCATCGAGACCACGCTCGAGCTCGCTAACGAGGTACAGGACGGCGTTCGCTCCTGCCCCATTGTCATGTGCGGTTGCGTGCCGTCTCGTTACGGCGACGACCTGCCCGACGAGCTGCCCGAGGTCGCGGCATTTGTGAAGGCCGATGAGGAAGACGGTATCGTCTCTGTCATTGATGGCGCCCTCGGTGTGGAGCGTGAAATCGCTGCCTATATCCCGCAGGTCAAGCGTACCGTCGAGGGCGCTGTCGCCTACGTCAAGATCTCCGATGGCTGCAATCGTTTTTGCAGCTTCTGCATGATTCCCTACATTCGCGGTCGCTATCATTCGCGCAATGCCGAAAGCATTATCTCCGAGGTGCGCGACCTGGTTGCCGGCGGTGTGCGCGAGATTGTGCTGATCGGCCAGGACACGGGCATTTGGGGCACCGACTTTGCCGATGAGGACGCCGCTGAGGCCTCACCGCGCAATCTGGCGCAGCTGCTGCGCGCCGTCGCCGAGGCTGTGCGCCCGCACAACGTCTGGGTTCGCGTGCTCTATCTGCAGCCCGAGGGCATGACCGACGAGCTTATCGAGACGATTCGCGATACGCCCGAGGTGTTGCCCTATATCGATATCCCCGTGCAGCACTGCGATGCGCGCATTCTCAAGGCCATGCGTCGCTCCGGTTCGCGTCAGGAGCTCGAGGAACTGTTCCGCGATCTTCGTGATCGTATCCCCGGCATCGTGATTCGCTCCACGGCCATGGTCGGCTTTCCGACCGAGACCGACGACGAGTTCCGTGATCTTATCGACTTTATGGACACCGTCGGCTTTGACTATACGAGCGTCTTTGCCTACTCGCAGGAGGAGGGCAGCCTGGCCGCCAATATGGAGGGCCAGGTCGATGAGGAGGTCAAGCTCGAGCGCGCCCAGGAGGCCATGGATCTGGCCGAGTCGCTGGGTTTTGCCGCCACAGCAGCCCATGTGGGCGAGCGCGCCCAGGTAATCGTCGACGGTATCGAGGAGACCGAGGACGGCGCCGAGCTGATCGGTCATGCCTGGTTCCAGGCGCCCGATTCCGATGGCGCGGTGCATCTGGACGCCAGCGAGGCGTCCGTGGGCGATATTTTGACCGTCGAGTTTACCGATAGCTTCTGCTATGAGCTTATCGGCCATGTTGTGGAGTAGGAGAGCGTCGTGGCAAACGAGAGCAATAAGGAACTGACGAGCGTTTGGACGCCCGCCAACATCGTGACGTGCGTGCGCATCGTCTTTATTCCGGTGTTCATGATCGTCTCGGCTCTGTCTCACGCGAGCGTTGCCGGTACGGACTGGAGCACCTTCGACGGCCCGCTCGCCGCCGCTGCCTTCATTCTGTATGTGATCCTGTCGTGCACCGATAAGGTCGACGGCTATCTGGCGCGCTCACGCAACGAGATCACCGATTTCGGCAAGTTCTTGGACCCCATCGCCGACAAGTTGCTGGTGTTCTCGGCCTTGCTGCTGTTCTTGGATTTTGGCGCGGTGACCGTGTGGTCCGTGTTCATTATCCTGTTCCGCGAGCTGTTGGTGAGCGCACTTCGCATGGTCGCGAGTGCTGCCGGTGTGGTCGTTGCCGCCGATAAGCTCGGCAAGTACAAGACGGCGACCACGATGGTCTCCATCTGTGGCTATCTGTGCGTCTTTGCGATGGCCGGTCTTCAGCTGGGGCCGGCGTCGCTGCTGTTCGGTGTCTATTCGGTGTCGCGCTTCCTGTACGTCATCGCTGTCATTTTGACCATTATCTCGGGTGCCCAGTACTTCTGGAACTGCCGTAAGATCGTCTTTTCGGTCTAGGTCCTGGTGGGTATGACGGAGTCTTATTTGCAGATCGCCGCAAACAACGAGGAGCTGGCGCGCGATATTGTCGAGCGCGCGAGTGCCCGTGGCGTGACGGTATCGACGGCGGAGTCGCTGACGGCGGGCATGATCGCCTCGACGATTGCCGATATCCCGGGTGCCTCGGCGGTGCTTCGTGGCGGTGCGGTGACCTACTGCGATGAGATCAAACATCGCGTGCTCGGCGTCGAGCAGGAAACGCTCGATCGGTTTAGCGCCGTGTCGCATCAGACGGCGCGTGAGATGGCCGTGGGCTCGCTGGACCTCTATCAGAGCGATGTCGCCGTGAGCGCAACGGGCTACGCTGGGCCCGGCGACGGTACCGAGCAAGACCCCGCCGGCACGTTCTATATCGGCTGGGCGTATCGTGCGGCCGATGGGGGAGCGACGGTCGTTGAGTCTGCGCGCTGTCACTACGAGGGTGATCGGTCGTGCGTCCGTGCCTATGCGGTCGCCGAGGCTTTGGAACGCATTGTCCGCGTGCTCAATTCCATGGAATAGACGTGTTTTAAGGGGCCTTAGGGCCCCTTAATTGTGGAGATAGGGACCTTTGGCAAGGAATGCGCTTGCGCTGGCACATGTCTTTAATTTGTACGAGCACTCGTATTTGCGATTGGCATGGTCAAGCGTTTGGTCGGTGATTGGTCGGCGTTTGGTCGGGTTTTGGAATGGACGGGTGCATATGATGAACCTGAACGGTTGACCACGAACAGCCGTTCGTTTATCATCGATTCAGGTTGTTAAGAGGAGGGCTATTCATGGCCAAGAATTCAGGTCCCGTACGTACCGTTCATACGCGCACGACGGGTAAAGAGCGCGACGAGATGATCGCCACTACCAAGGCCGAGATCGAGAAGAAGTTCGGCCAGGGTTCTATTATGAGGTATGGCGACGGCGGTCCCGAGCTCGAGGTCGAGGCTATTCCGACGGGCTCTCTGGCGCTCGATGCCGCCTTGGGTATCGGCGGCGTGCCGCGCGGCCGTATCGTTGAGATTTATGGCCCCGAGTCCTCCGGTAAGACAACGCTTTCGCTCGAGATTCTTGCAGAGGCGCAGGCCATGGGCGGTGTCGTGGCTTTTATCGACGCTGAGCATGCGCTTGATCCCACCTACGCCGCGCGCATCGGCGTCGATATCGACGAGGTGCTGATTTCCCAGCCCGATACGGGCGAACAGGCGCTCGAGATCGTTGACATGCTTGTGCGTTCCGGTGCCATCGACGCCATCGTCGTCGACTCTGTTGCCGCTTTGACTCCACGTGCCGAAATCGAGGGCGAGATCGGTGACACGACGGTGGGTCTGCAGGCTCGCTTGATGAGTCAGGCGCTCCGCAAGCTCGCCGGCTCGCTTGCCAAGTCCAACACAACCTGCATCTTCATTAACCAATTGCGCGAGAAGATCGGCGTCATGTTCGGCAACCCCGAGACCACCACAGGCGGCCGCGCACTCAAGTTTTTCTCTTCCGTGCGTATCGATATTCGCAAAATCGATACCATCAAGCTCAAGGACGAGGTTATCGGCAATCGCGTACGTGCCAAGGTCGTTAAGAACAAGGTGGCTGCTCCGTTCCGCTCGGCCGAATTTGACATCATGTATGGCACCGGCATTTCTAAAGAGGGCTCGATTCTGGATATGGCTGTCGAGTGCGGCATATGCAAAAAGATGGGGTCTTGGTTTGCCTATGGTGAGGACAAACTCGGCAACGGTCGCGAGGCCGCTAAGACGTTCCTGCGCGAGCATCCCGATTGCGCCGACGAGATCGAGCACAAGGTTCGCCTTGCCTGCGGTCTTGAGTATGACGATGATGCCCCCTCCGAGGTTGAGTTGACCGATCAGCCCGCCCCCGAGGAGTTTGACGAGCTGTATGCCATCGATGGCTCCGCGATGCTCGACGATGACGACGAGTAACGGATGCCGACATGTCGTATACGGTGACCGAGGCTCGGGTCGTTTTTCCGGATAAGAAGACGGCCTCCTCGTTCTCGAGCGGTTATGCGTCTAAAAAGCCCTGTGCACATATCGATTGCGATCTGGAGGGCGGTTTTGAACGGTCCATTTGGATTCCCGTGCGTGTGGCACGTGTGTACGTTCAGAACCGTCTCGATCTTCCCTGCGACTGGGATGACTTTCGCGAGGCGGTGCAGCTTATCGAATGCAAATGTGCGCTCACCATGGTGACCGAGATGCTTTCGCGTCGCGATCATGCTACGGGCGAGGTGCGCGATAAGTTGGCGCGCTATGGCTTTCGTCAGCCCGCGATCGACTTTGCCGTCAATCGTGCCATCGAGTATCGTTTTTTAGATGAGAACCGCTTTTGCTCGTACTTTATCGAGGAGCGTAAGCGTCGTGGTTGGGGACAGCGCAAAATCGAGACTGAACTCAAGCGTCGCCATGTTGCACTTGATGAGATTCCAGGGTATCCCGAGGCTTATTTTGCCGAGGATGACGACTTGGCTCGCGCATCGGCTTTGCTCGCTAAGCGTCGCGTTCCCGAGGCACGTGCATTCGAAAAGCTCGTCAGATTTTTGATGGGCAAGGGCTTTTCCTATCACATAGCCGCGGATGCCGTTAAGGCGCGCCTCGATGCCTTAAGCGAGAAATGCGACGTTTAAGCATGCGCACGTTACGCCCCTGCCGTTCACCGCTCGATAGGCGCCGTGCTGGGTGCGTTAATTTGACAGTTGTTGCGGTTCAACGTAGGATAATTACTGTCATTTGTATTGTGATATGTGCTCATCTGCGATGAGTTTGTTTATATGTTTATCTGTATCCGACCCGCATAAGCTGCGCCCATATTACTCAAATGTCGCGAGCCGTTCGTATGGACGGTTCGCTTTGTTGTGTAACGAATCCATAAAAAGGAGTGAGCATGCTGTTTATCATTGCAGCGCTCGTTGGCATTGTTTTGGGTGCCATCGTCGCCATTGCCTACATGCGCACCGCCAAGCAGGGTAGTCTTCACGAGGCCGAAGAAAAGATTCAGTCGGCACACGCGCAGGCAGAGTCCCTGATCGGTGATGCTAAGCGTCAGGCCGAGACCCTCAAAAAAGAGGCTCTACTCGAGGCTAAGGAAGAGATCATCAAGAACAAACAGGCCGCCGAGGCCGAGGACAAGCAGCGTAAGAGCGAGATTCGCGCGCTCGAAAATCGCGTGATGCAGCGAGAGGAATCGCTCGACCGACGCAACGATGCGCTCGATAAGCGCGAGCATCAGCTGTCCAGCCAGGCCGGTCAGGTCGAGAAGCGCTCTCGCGAACTTGAGGAGCTTTGCGCCAAGCAGACCTCCGAGCTCGAGCGTATTGCCGACCTTACGCGCGAGGATGCTCACAAGGAGCTGCTCGACAAGGTCCGCGGCGAGGTTACCCATGAGGCGGCCACCATTATCCGTGAGTCCGAGCAACAGGTCCGCGCCGAGTGCCACAAGACCGCTCAGGAGATTCTCTCCCTGGCGATCCAGCGCTGTGCCGCCGACCATACCGCCGAGGTCACCGTCACGTCCGTTCATATTCCCTCCGATGACCTTAAGGGCCGCATCATCGGTCGCGAGGGTCGTAACATCCGTACTTTCGAGCAGGTTTCCGGCGTCAACCTTGTGATCGACGACACCCCCGAGACTGTCGTGCTTTCGAGCTTTGATCCGGTCCGTCGTGAGACCGCCCGCGTGGCGCTCGAGAACCTCATTGCCGACGGTCGTATTCACCCCGCCCGCATCGAGGAGATGTACCACAAGGCCGCTGACTTGGTTCAGCAGCGTGTGCTCGAAGCCGGCGAGCAGGCCGCCTTCGATACCGGAATCCACGACCTGCATCCCGAGATCGTCAAAACCCTGGGCGCTCTGCGCTACCGCACCTCGTTTGGTCAGAACGTGCTGCAGCACTCGCTTGAGGTCTCCGACCTGTGCGGCATCATGGCCTCCGAGCTTGGTCTGGATGTTGTGACCGCCAAGCGCGCGGGTCTCCTGCATGACCTGGGCAAGGCCATCGACCACGACGTTGAGGGTCCGCATGCTGTGATTGGCGCCGAGCTTGCCCGCCGTTATGGCGAGAAGCCCGTTATCGTCCACGCAATCGAGGCCCATCATGCCGATGTCGACCCCAACACGGTGCTCGACGTTCTGGTCCAGGCTGCCGATGCTGTTTCCGCTTCTCGTCCCGGCGCCCGTCGCGAGTCGGCCGAGAGCTATATCAAGCGCCTTGAGAAGCTCGAGGAGATTGCCAACTCTCATGACGGCGTCGAGCGTACCTATGCTATGCAGGCCGGTCGCGAGGTCCATGTCATGGTTCAGCCGGACAAGATTTCCGATGCCCAGTCCACGGTGCTTGCGCACGATATCGCCCATCAGATCGAGGAAGAGATGGAGTATCCCGGTCAGGTGCGCGTTGTCGTGATTCGCGAGAGCCGTGCCGTCGATATCGCTAAATAACATGAACGACGCGAACGAGCTCATCTCATTTATCGCGTCGATGTCGGGGGAGGGCAACCTTCGCGTCGAGGAAAACCTTGGCGAGGGGTATGTCCGCCTCCGCGTTTCGGAGGCCGAGCGCCGTCAGGCCAAGCATGACATTCAGCATGTAGAGGACATTGTCATCGAGATGCTGCGTAATGCTCGCGATGCCGGAGCCGATAAGGTCTATCTAGCCACGACCAAGGAGGAGGGTGTTCGTACCCTCCTCTTCCTGGATAACGGTTCGGGTGTGCCGCAGGATATGCAGGAGCGTATCTTCGATGCCCGTGTCACCTCCAAGCTCGAGAGCATGAAGATGGACCGTTGGGGTGTTCACGGTCGTGGTATGGCGCTGTTCTCTATCAAGCAGAACACCGATGAGGCACGCGTTGTTACATCGGGCGTCGATTTGGGCTCAGCGTTTAAGGTGTGCGTTGATACCGATCGCTTAGGCGAGCGCGCCGACCAGTCGAGCTGGCCTCAGGCGGTTAAAGACGAAGACGGCCGCTATGTATGCGCTCGCGGTCCTCACAACATCATTCGCGCAGCCTGCGAGTTTGCCCTTGAGGAGCTGCGCGACTGCGACGTGTATCTGGGCTCTCCGTCCGAGATCGCTGCGACCCTGTACGCCCAGGCTTCCAGTCGTCTCGATACTTCTCGCCTGCTCTTTATCGATGACGAGTGTGAGCTTCCGGTTATCGATCGTTTAGGTCTCGCTTCGGATGCCGAGGACTTTATCCGGATTTGCTCCGGGCTGGGTCTCGAGATGTCCGAGCGTACTGCCCACCGTATTCTGTCAGGACAGATTAAGCCCGTTCGCGGTGTGTGTGCGCGCCTGCTGCGCGAGCGCGATTCCACCTCGCAATTGCCGGCTCCAGTCGATCTTGCCAAGGACCGTCGAGGCCTCCGCATTGCCAAGGATGACATGGCGCAGTTTTCGCGTGCTGTTGAGCGCGACTTCAATGACCTCGCCGCCCGTTATTACCTCAATCTGTGCGGCGACCCTAAGATTCGCGTTTCACGTGATCGCATCACCGTGACGTTCGATCTTGCCAAAGAGGAGTAGCATCTTTACCGAGTCCGCTCGGTACGATACAGTTATTGCAGTTAAAACGTACTTTTAAACGCAGGAGTTTCTTCATGGATTGCCTGAAGGTATCAAGCAAATCATCGCCCGCGTCCGTTGCCGGCGCCATTGCCGGTATGGTCAAAGATGGCGTTCCCGTCAACATTCAGTGCGTCGGTGCCGGCGCCGTCAACCAGGCCATAAAGGCCGTTGCCATTGCGCGAGGTTTTCTGATTCCGACTGGCTTTGATGTCTCTTGTGCGCCGGTGTTCTCTGACATCCTCATTAACGGGGAGTCTCGCACGGCAATCCGTCTCTCTATCTACGTTCACCAGATTAATCGGGCTGCTATGGACAATGTCGTCATGGACGACGTTAAGCCTGTTGCGTAAGCGAGTTTTCGCACGTTTGTAGCACCTTTGTGCCCCGTCGATATCATCGTTAGGATGTAAGCTCATGGACCAGCGTTTCGTACGCGATATTCTTGCCGGTAAAACCTATTTTATCCGCACATTCGGCTGCCAGATGAATCAGCACGACTCCGAGCGCGTGAGCGGTTTGCTCGATTCCTATGGCTGTCTTATGGCGCTCGATCCGGAGCATGCCGATATTGTCGTGTTCATGACGTGCTGTGTGCGCGAGGCTGCCGATACGCGCCTGTATGGTCAGTGCAATTCCTGCAAGAGTCTTCCTCCTTCTCCTTCGGGCAAGCGTGTGGTCGCCGTGGGTGGTTGCATCGCTCAGCGCGATGGCGAGGGCCTGCTCACCAACGTCGATAACGTCAACGTTATTTTTGGTACGCATTCGATTGCGCACGTGGCGGAGCTTATCGCCGAGGCGTTTATGGATGGCAAGCGCCATATCCGCACGAATGAACATGAAGATACGGACGCTATGAGTATGCCGTGGCATCGCGAGACGCAGTATCATGCATGGGTGCCCATCATGACGGGCTGCAACAACTTCTGCACGTACTGCATCGTGCCGTACGTCCGTGGTCGCGAGAAGAGCCGCCCCTTCGAGGAGATTGTCGACGAGGTGACGGGTCTGGTGCGTCAGGGTGTGCGCGAGATTACGCTGCTGGGACAAAACGTTAACTCCTACGGTCGCGATCTCTTTGGCAAGCCGCGCTTTGCCGACCTGCTGCGCGCCGTGGGTGATACGGGCGTCGAGCGTATCTTCTTTACTTCTTCGCACCCCAAGGATTTGCTTCCCGAGACCATCGATGCTATGGCCGAGACACCTGCCGTTATGCCGCAGCTTCACCTAGCCGTTCAGTCGGGTTCCACGCGTATCCTTAAAGAGATGAATCGTCGGTACACGCGCGAGGATTATCTGGGCCTGGTCGATCGCATTCGTAACCGTATGCCCGAAATTGCGCTTTCGACCGACATCATCGTGGGCTTCCCGGGCGAGACCGAGCAAGACTTTGAGCAGACGCTCTCGCTTGCCGAGACGGTTCGCTATGCCCAGGCCTACACGTTTATTTACTCCAAGCGCGCCGGTACCCCGGCAGCTGAGATTTATGATCCCACCCCGCATGAGGTTATCCTTGAGCGCTTTAACCGTCTGGTCAAGGTTATCGAGACGACGGCATACGAGTATAACCAGGGCGAGCTTCACACCGTGGTGCCTGCGCTTATTGAGGGCACGAGCAAGAAAAACGACGCTGTCCTTCTTGGTAAAAGTCCTAAGAACCAGACAGTGCATGCGCCGATTCCCGCTGGCTATTGCATCGATCATCTTATCGGCAAAATCGTCGACGTTGATGTGGATGTCGCCAAGACGTGGTATCTGTCTGGCTCCGTTGTGGGTGAGCCTCGCTAATGGTTTCCCCCGGCACAAACCTTTCTGCCGTAGCGATCGTCGGTCCGACGGCGGTCGGCAAGAGTGATGTTGCCGACCGCCTGGCCTCTCGTCTGTCGTCTGAAGTGTTATCGTGTGACGCGATGCAAATCTATCGCGGTATGGATATCGGTACGGCCAAGATGATGCCCGAGGAGTGCTCGGTGCCCCTGCGCCTTGTCGATATCGTGGACCCGGGTGTCGCGTATTCTGCTGCGCTCTATCAGTCTGATGCCCGGGCGCATATCGAGCGTTTGCTTGGTGAGCAACGGCTTCCGGTCTTTTGCGGCGGCACGGGCTTGTATCTTAAGGCTGCACTCGATGAAATGGATTTTCCTTCGGGAGAGCTCGAGGACGAACGTCGCATGGGTTATCAGGAGCTTGCCGAGCGTATTGGCGAGAAAGCTATACATGCCCTGCTTGCCGAGCGTGATCCGGAATCGGCTGCCGTGATTCATCCCCATAACGTGCGCCGCGTGATCCGTGCGCTCGAGATGCACGATGACGGTGTGTCGTATGCCCAGCAGAAGTCTAAATTCAGCGTTCCGCATGAGCGTTATCATACCTTGTGGTTTGGTCTGACGCGTAGCCGTGAAGTGCTGTATGAGCGCATTAACCTGCGTGTCGACCTTATGTTTGAGCAGGGGCTGGTTGATGAGGTCCGTGGCCTTATGGATCAGGGCCTGGGTGATGCACTCACGTCGATGCAGGCAATCGGTTACAAAGAGATTATTGATGCCTTGCGAGGCGCTATTACCATGGACGAGGCCCGCGAGCTTATCAAGATGCGCTCACGTCGCTATGCCAAGCGCCAACTTTCCTGGTTTAAGCGTGACGATCGCATCGTGTGGTTCGATATGGATGAGTTTACGATCGATGAGGTCGTCGATGATATCTACCGTCGTATCGAGGCTGCCTAATGGCACGTTTTCCCTTGGTTCCCACGGCGCCTGAACCTGAGCGTGCCGTCTTGGTTGGTGTTGAGTGGCGCGATAACGCCTGGCCGCTCGACCGTTCGCTCGACGAGCTCGAGCGCTTGGCTCACACTGCTGGAGCCCAATGCGTGGCACGCTTGTCTCAGCGTCTGGTCAAACCTTATCCCAAATCGTTTATCGGCTCCGGTAAGGTCGAGGAGCTATGCGGTTTGGTGCATCGTATGGATGCGGATGTTGTAATCTTCGACGACGACTTGACTCCTTCACAGCAGTCCTATCTTGAGAAAGCCGTGGGCGAACCGGTCAAGATTATTGACCGTACGGCGTTGATTTTGGATATCTTTGGCCTGCATGCCCAGACGCGTGAGGGTCGCTTACAGGTGCAGCTGGCTCAGTTACAGTATCTGCTGCCTCGTCTGCGAGGTATGTGGAGCCACCTTGCTAAGGAACAGACGCGTGGCGGCATTGGATCGCGTTTTGGCCAGGGCGAAAGCCAGCTCGAGGTCGACCGTCGCCTGATTCGCGACAAGATCGCTGCGCTTCGACGCGAATTGAAACAGGTTGAACAACGTCGTGATGTGCAATCGAAAAGCCGTATTGAATCGCCGGCGTTTCGCGTAGCGTTGGCTGGCTACACCAATGCCGGTAAGTCGACGTTGCTTAATCGATTGACGGGATCCACGGTACTTTCGCAGGATAAGCTGTTTGCCACGCTCGATCCTACGACGCGGTCGTATCGTTTACCCGGTGGCCGTGGCATGACGATCACTGATACCGTTGGCTTTATTCAAAAGCTGCCCCATGGCCTGGTCGACGCGTTTAAATCTACGCTTTCCGAGGTGCTCGGCGCCGATTTGGTTCTTAAAGTTGTGGATGCTTCCGATGAGGATTACGAGCGTCAGCTTGAGGCGGTTGATCGTGTCCTTGACGAGATTGGTGCCGGTGAGCGCCTGACGCTTACCGTGTTCAATAAAATCGATCTGCTCGATAGCGTCGACCGCTTGAGCTTTCGCCGGCGCTATCCCGAGGCGGTATTGTTCTCGGCTCAGACGGGTGAGGGCCTTGATGACTTAGTCGATCGCATTGCTCGTGAAGCGGCCGCTACGGACGTGTTGCTCTCGGCCGATATCCCGTATCGAGAGGGCGCGTTAATCACGCTCGTGCACGAACAGGGAACCCTTCTGCACGAGGAATACCTCGAGGACGGCGTTCGTATTGTGGCAAAGCTTCCAGCCCGTATCGCACCGCGTCTCGAGCGTTATCGAACAGAGTAAATCAGCTCCAGTACACCCAAGATAACCGGTTGATGAAGCAGGTAGAACGGCAGCGCATGGCGCCCGAGACTTGCGAGCGCCGGGATGGGATTCGCATAGGCCCATCCCGGCGCCTCATAGTTTGCTTCCTGAGTCGTGTGGGCGGCAAAGAAGCCTGCAAGGTACATAAACAAGAATGGTATGACTGGATAGTAATCACCAGAGACGAAGTCTGGACTTGGGAAACCCAGCCAAGCTAAATAGGGGATAGGATAAACCGTTTTAGGAATGCTCCAGGTAAGGGCAAAAAGTGTGAGGCAAATTGCTATACCCCATACCGACGGCACTTTAACGATCACCGGAAGCGCGAGCGCGACAATGGCGGTGCAGGCCGCCATGCAGAACATGATGCCGAAGTTCACCGAGTCATCGACTGATACGAGCGTCGTCGCGACCCATACAACAAAAGCGGCAGCGGCATATTTGACGGCACGCTTGATGTTGTTGCGCGAGAGGGTGCACATCCAGCCGGCAATAAACAAAAATACCCAACTGATGCTGGCACGCCAGATGTCTTGGAAGATGGTCTGAGTAAACCAGGGCATATCCCAACCATAAAGATAGGCAAGATCGTAGCAAGCATGAAATCCTGCCATCGACAGCATGGTAAATCCGCGAATGGTATCAAAGACCGTGATGCGGTTTTGCATTACGAGAACCGGCGCATCAATCCAACAACCTTGCCCAGGATCGTCGGATTTGTCGCATAGATGGGCTCCATGGTGTCGTTTTCGGGCTGCAAGCGAACTCGTCCCTGCTCCTTGTAGAACGTTTTGACCGTTGCGGAGCCATCGATCATGGCCACAACGATCTCGCCATTCATGGCACTCTTCTGTTCGCGAACGATGATATAGTCGCCGTTAAGGATACCGACGTTAATCATCGAATTGCCGTGGACCTCGAGGATAAAAGACCCCTGGTCCGTTGCGATCTCGGTCGGGATGGTAAAGGTGTCCTCGATATTCTGCTCGGCAAGGATGGGGATCCCCGCGGCGACACGGCCCACGAGGGGTAGCGATACGGTTCCGCGGGGTGCCGTGGGCTCATCGGACTTTGAGATGGAGACGGAGGCTCCGTCCTCGTCAAAGAGCTCTAGGGCACGAGGCTTGGTGGCGTCACGTTTGAGCAGGCCGCGTGCTTCCAGTGCGGAGAGATGTGCATGTACGGTGCTAGGGGAGGAAAGACCCACAGCCGAAGCCATCTCACGCACGCTGGGCGGATAGCCCTTTTCCTGCTGATACTCCTTGATGAAGTCGTAAATCTGCTGCTGTCGCTTGGTAATTTTGCGAGCCATCAGGGATTCCTCTCTACCTAACCCAAACAAATGTTCTATGTTTGCTTGACAGGAACAACTGTTCGAAGATAATAATAACCGAACACTCGTTCCCGCGCTAGACTTTTTTGTCCTCGCGGCTTGATAAAACAGTTCTCGTCAAAAAAACGCGAGAGGAGAACATGATGAATGCAACGGATATGGTCCAGGGAAACCTCGCCCTTAAGCTCGAGACGCCTGCGGCGCCGGCTTTCACGGTTGTCAAAGGCGGCCGATCTGGTTTTCAAACACTGCCTGGCAAGCCCGTCCGCAGCCAGTGCGTCGCCACGACTTCGGCCCCCGTTGCTCTGAAGGCCTCGACGATTGTCGCCCTGGCCGTTGCGCTCACGCTCTTCTTTGTACTTGCTACCTCGATCTTCAGCGCTCGTCACGCCGCATATGCCGAGTCGGCATCTAACGTTACCTATGAGACCGTCCGTGTTCAGTCTGGCGATTCCTTGTGGTCGCTTGCTCAGGAGCATTCCGTTGACGGTCTTTCTACGCAGGAGACTTCTGACATAATTCGCAGTGTCAATCATCTGGAGCATGGGTCACTCGATGCGGGTGACGTTCTTAAAGTTCCTGCGCGTTCGTAAGATTTAAACACCGGTACATGGTACCCTTGTTATCGTTTTGGAGGAGGTACCATGCGCTGTCCCAGATGCGGCAATGCACATACCCGTGTTGTCGATTCCCGTATGCAGGAATCTAATAACACCATTAAACGCCGTCGTGAATGTTGTTCGTGCAACTATCGCTTCACAACATTCGAGCGATGCGAAGACCCCATCGAGGTCATCAAATCTGACGGGTCAAGGCAGCGGTTCGATCGTAATAAGCTGCTGGTCGGCTTAATGCGCGCTACGATTAAGCGCGACATCGACACGAAAAAGCTCAATGAGCTCATCGATGACATCGAGGTGGAGCTGCGTTCACGTACGCTGACGGCTGTTACGTCCCACGACCTGGGCGACATGGTGCTTAAGCGCTTGGCCAAGATCGACAAGGTGGCCTACATTCGCTTTGCCTCGGTCTATCGCGATTTCAAAGACATCGATGAGTTTTTGCAAGAGCTCGACAAGCTAAGGTGATTTTATGTCCAACATTACAGTCAACATTAAGCGTCTCGACCCTACGATCGAGCTTCCCAAATACGCCCATCCCACAGATGCCGGTTTGGACCTCCGTGCCAATGAGGACTGTACCCTTAAGCCCTTCGAGCGACGCTTGGTCTCTACTGGCCTTGCGATCGCGCTGCCCGATGGATACGCTGGCTTCGTTCAGCCTCGCAGTGGCCTGGCTATTAAGCAGGGGCTGTCTATAGTCAACACGCCCGGTCTTATAGACGCCCACTATCGAGGTGAGCTTAAAGTCATCCTTATCAACCTGGATCCATCCAATGAAATCCAGATCAACAAGGGTGACCGAATCGCTCAACTCGTCATCCAAGAAGTTCCCACGGTCAATCTCGTGGAGGTAGACGAACTAGACGAAACCGACCGAGGCAACGGAGGCTTCGGCTCCAGCGGCGTCGCCTAGTTGCTTCCGTCCGCTCACCCGTGGGAGGGCCCTATATATCATCCCATGCTCAAACATTCTCGCTGCGCTGCGAAACTGCGCGTGGGACGATATATAGGGCCCTCCCACGGGTGAGCTACGTTTGCATGCTTGTAACTACCGTGCCTCTTCGCTGGAAGCTGATAGCATTAATCAATTTGTAAGCCGGTGCGACAAGGGAGTTTCTCCTTTGTCGCACCGGCTTTCTAGTCGGATTGCAATTTGTTTTCAAGCAGGAAGCCTCTCGTCCGGGACTCACCCATATCGTTCCACGCGCAGTTTCGCAGCGAGCGCAGCGAAGCGAGAATGTTTGAGCATGGAATGATATGGGTGAGTCCCGGACGGGTGGGATTAGTGCGCCCTGCGAAGCGAGAATGTTTGAGCATGGAATGATATGTGTGAGAAGCGGGCGGGAGGGATACGAGCGCCCAGCGAGAATGTTTGAGCATGGAATGATATATGGGCGGCTCCCGCCGAGCAGCGGACTTTCGCCTAGCGGATATGGGCTGGTTTTCCGCCCCAGTAGAAGCGGCAGAAAGCTCGTTTGCGCTTTTGGGGCTTGCCTACAAGTTCCATGGTTGCGATGGCGATGTCCTCGGCCGCGTGTGGACGGCGTAGCACTTCGCCATTGATGAGCAGTGCCTTGAGCGACTCGGGATGATCGTGGAGATGGCGCAGCGTCACGATGAGCTCGCGTGCGGTGGTGACATGCATGCTGGCGCCCAAGTCGGTGAGCATGGTGGTGTTGGCCTTTTCCTGGCCATAGGACTTGCCCAACAGAATCATCGGCAGGTGTGCACACAGGCATTCGGTAACAGTGAGTCCGCCCGATTTGAGAATTGCCAGATCGCAGCCGTGCATGAGCGCTGCCATGTCATCGACATAGTCAAGGACCGTGACGTTTTCGAGTTTCATGGCTTCGAAGAGCGTTTTCAGGCGCGTGGCGTATTCCGTGTCCTTGCCCGGCAAAAAGACAAAGTGCATATCCTCGAAGCTACGGAGGAAGGGGAGGGTGTGGTCCATCGCCGCGCGAAAGCGAACGTACGGTTGAGGCAAACTGGCGCCGGCCATTACCAGCACAATGGTCTTGTCGATAGGGAGATTGAACTTCTCGAGTTCTTCCTCACGATTGTAATCCGTGTCAAATCCAGCGCGAATAGGGATGCCCGTAATGCGTATCTTTGCCTCGGGAACCTTGCGTGGGCGGAGCGTCTCGGCCATAAACTCGTTTGCCACGCAGAATAAGTCAGTATCCTTATGGGGCCACCAGCCCTCGACCTCGTAATCGGTCGGCACGCAAATGACGGGATAGTCGATGCCCGTAATGACGCGCGCACCAACCGCAACGTTGGCTGCCGTGATATGTGTGGCGACCACGGCAATAGGCCTACGAGTGCGAACGTATTCGTTAAATGCGGGGAACATAATGCGCGACCATGCCGTGCCGCCGCCCCAAAGCAGGTGTCCGGTAAGGGTATATCGCCAGGTCAAGTCATAAATTGGGCGTGTGGCGCCGGTAAACGATGCGGCCGTTTTGTTGCCGTCGAATTTTATGCGTCCAAAATCGAGGATATCCAAGACCTCAATCTCGACATCCTGCGGTATGCCCTTGGTGCCGCGTATAAGCTCGAATGCTTGCGCGATAGCATTGGCTGCCGCTTTGTGTCCCGAACCAACCGATGCGTGGACAATGGTCACTAAGGGCTTTTGTACAGGTGACGGCATCAATTGCTCCGATTGGGGGGCGCTTTGCGTGGGCAGGGGAGCGTCATTGCCCATCTGCGTTTGATCCATCGATAACTCCCCTTCATCGTTGTTTCGCAAAGAATCATTGTAGTGCATGACTGTCATGTTCTCCTAAATTTGGGTATGAGCGCAAAGAACGCCAATGTTTCGATGAGAGGACACTCCATGACTACCAATCAGCCGATCGATGTTGCGATTATCGGCGGAGGCCCAGCGGGCTATGCTGCAGCCATTTATGCTGCGCGATCCAATCTAACGACGACTGTGATTGAACAGGGCATGTCGGGAGGACAGATCGCCACAACCAATGAGGTCGAAAACTATCCGGGCATTCCGCTCTTGAGCGGTGCCGAACTCGGCGAGCGTTTTCAGCAACATGCAGAGGGCCTGGGTGCGCAGGTTGCATGGAGCATGGTTACGGGTATCGATTACGATGCGGATGCGGCGCTGTTTACGGTGCATCACGATACGGGCGATACGCTGGCCTCGAGTGTTATCGCTTGCATGGGCGCCACGCCGCGATCTGCTGGCTTTATCGGCGAGGATACGTATCGCGGTCGCGGCGTTTCGTATTGTGCGACGTGCGACGGCATGTTCTTTCGTGGCAAACAGGTCTTTGTCATTGGCGGCGGTAATGCTGCCTGCGAGGAAGCCCTGTTCTTATCAGAAATTGCCAGCAGCGTGACCATCGTCTTGCGCCGCGATCAGTTCCGTGCTCCCGATGGCGTGGTTCAAAAGGTGCTCGCTAAAGATAATATTTCTGTTAGGTACCAAACTAGTATTGTGGAGCTATCGGGCGAGGCCATGCCTACAACTATCACGTTTAAGGACAACGCCACCGGTGATACCTATTCCGAGTCCTTCGATCCAGGTTCGTTTGGCATCTTTGTCTTTGCCGGAACACAGCCCCATACTGAGCTTGTACAGCATCTGGTGGATCTGGCGCCTGACGGCGGTATCGTTACCGACGACTCTATGGCCACTCGCACGCCGGGCTTGTTTGCTGCCGGCGATATCCGTTCCAAGCGTTTACGCCAGGTTGTGACCGCCGTTTCGGACGGAGCCATAGCGGCAACCAGCGCATACGCCTTCTTACGAGGATAAGTACGATAATATATCTTATGTAAGGTTGCTATCTTTTTGCAAAGTGGTTGGACGGTGCGTCAATGTGCTGTCCAACCACTTTTACTTAACGGCTATGTGGTATGCAAAACTAGATAATCTAGAATACAATATAGAAAACGAACGGAGGCCTCTTATGAACCACGTCAAACATGTTATCCCGATGTCCGATACATCGGTCAGCATTAAGCCGGAGGATATTCAACCGACGGTGCTGCCGGATGCATTTATTCAGTCCGATATGGTGGGTAAACTCAATGCGTTGAGTCTGCCACGCTATGACCAGCTGCCCAACGTAACGCTCTATCGCGATCAGGTTATTGAATATGTTGCACTGTGGATGGAGCCGCTTTCGATTTGCGTAGAGCAGCCCGTTATCACGCCTTCGATGATCAATAACTACGTAAAGGTCGGCCTCGTTCCTGCTCCGGTTAAAAAGCAGTATGGCCGCGAGCAGATTGCGCGTCTCATTGCCATTTGTATCTTTAAGCAGGTGCTGCCCATCGCTGCGGTTCAGGCGCTCTTTAATATTCAGCGCTTGAGCTACGACGCTCCGACGGCTTTCGATTATGTAGTCGATCAACTTGAGGCATCGATTCGTGCGGCTTTTTCCCTTGAGCAGACTCCCGTGCCCGATACCGCACATCAGGTTACGCGCGAATCGCTGCTCGTACGCAGTGCGGTTTCGTCTTTTGTATCGAAGGCGTACCTGATGAGCTACCTCAAGTTCAATGGGTTTAATAGCTAGGCGACGTATAACGCGGGCGGGATAAAGAGCCATCAGTCACTTTGTCCCGCCCGCGTTTTTGCTTGGTTGAGCTTTATCGGCCCGAAGCCATGCCCATGCCGTAGCCGATGATGAGACCATGCATCTCGGCGTAATAGGAATCTAGGCCGTTGCAGGGCATGATGATAGTCTTGGAGCCTGGCCAGTGCTCCACAATGCGGTCGGCAAGCGCTTGGGCTCCAGCTTCGTTCTCAACGTGATCGATGATGACCTCGCCGCCCGTGAAACCCTCGGCCTCCATGGTGTCGACAATCTTGGTGAGCATCTTCTTTTCGCCACGCGTATGCCCAACGAGTTCAATTTCGCCCGCTTCGCTCGCCGTGCCCAAAATGCGGATGTTGAGCTTGTTGGCAATAACACCGGCCGCCTTGGGGATACGTCCGGCCTTCGCAAGGTTTTCGTAATTGCATAAACTAAAGAGGATCTTGCTGTTCCGCTCCAAGCTATCGAAGTAGGCGCAGGCTTCCTCAAAGGAGGCATCCGGTTTACTTGCTAGATAACGGTCAAACAGTAAGAAGATCAGGTCCATCTTTCCGCCTGCTGCGCGCGAATTAACCAGGTAAATCTTACGATTTGGCTCTTCGGCAAGCACCATGTCACGCGCGGTGGCCGCGGCATTGTAGCTTCCCGAGACGCCCTCGGAGATGGGCATGCAGATCGTCTTGTCGGCGAGCTTAAAGAGCTCAGCCCACTCCCCTACGCTTGGGCAGGAGCTCGATGATGCGCTGGATTCCGATTGAATGGCAACATTAAGCTCGTGAACATCGAGCGAGAGATCGTCGACAAATTCACGCTCCCCCACTCGGATCTTAAGGGGTGCAAATGCAAAGGTGGTATGAGGTGCGGTTGGTTGCCAATCGCGAAGATTGCAGCTCGAATCTGAGATGAGTGCCCAGCTCATTGAGGGTCCTTTCTAGTTGTTCCTCAACAATTATAGCTATCTTTTGGATAGATGCTGCGCATATCTAGTATTCAAAACTAGATTGTAGTTTACACACAAAATGGGCGGTCGAGATAAAACAATGGACCTCGCTCCCAAAGGATACGAGGTCCACTTTCGTTAGCTGAGTTAAAACACTTAATAGCGAACGAAAATATAATTGTTGTTCATGCCAGCGGCAACGGAGCTGATGATAACGCCCGTGCTGTAGTCGGAAGCATGGATCATCTGGCCGTTACCAATGTAGATGCCGGTGTGGTAAGAGTTAACCACAACGTCGCCCGGCTGAGGATCAGAAACACGGGGCCAACCCATGAAGGTGCCGGTAGTTCCCAGGCGGCAGTAGCGACCGGTGAGACAGTAGCTTACAAAGCCGGAGCAGTCAAAGCTGTTCGGGCCAATACCGCCCCAGGAATAAGCGCAACCAAGCTTGCTATAAGCGCGAGAGACAACGCTGCCGCCGTCAACGGACTGGCTCGGCGCGGAAGGGGCCGGTGCCGGGGCGGGCGTCGAGGGCTGCGGCGTGGGAGCAGGAGCGGGCGCGGGCGCAGGCGTGTTGCCGCCGCCGTTGTTGGTCGTACCGCCACCATTGTTGGTGTTCTCGGTCGTACCGGCGGTGTCGTTGCTCACCGTGGCCTTTTCGGCGGTGCTGGCATTTATGCCAGCCTGCAGCGCGGCGTTCGCCTCGGCCTCGGCAGCAAGCTCGGCCTGCAGCTGTGAATCCAGGGAGTTCACGACACTCTGGGCCTCAGCCTGCTGGGCGTTGAGCTCGTCGACCTTCTTCTGCGTCGCGGCGACGTTCTTCTCCTGCTCGGCCTGCTTATCGGTGAGCTGCTGCTTAAGGTCCTTGACCTCCTGAATGGTCTGGGCCTGCTTGTCGGAAACCTTGCCGTAGTAGAACAAACGGTTGAGCATATCGCCCAGATCGTCGACGCCCGTCAGAACCTGAAGGAGACTCAGACCGCCGGTCTTGTACTCACCGGCAACGTAGCTCGAAAGCTTTGCCTGACCCTCGGCAATCTCTTGCTGCTTTTGCGTGATCTCGCCTGCAGTCTGATCAAGCTCCTGCGTCTGAGCGGAGAGTTCTTCATGAATTTGCTGGGTTTGCGTACCGATCTGCTCGAGTTTGGTACGAGCGGCGGCAAGATCGGACGCGGTATCGGCATAGGCAGGAGCCGCGAGGCCCAAGCCCAAAACACAAGCGAGGGTTGCCGTAGCAGCGCAGCGTGCCATGTTTTTGTGCGTGTTTGCTGTGCGCATGGAGCTTCCTTTCCGGTATCTAAGGGTAGCGGCTAGTCCACCGTTACCAGGCTAAAGAGCTCAACGTCCTCGTTAGAAGGCGTGAGCTTCTTGCGCGGATTAAGAAACGCAAGCTCAAGGATACAACCATAACCTACGAGCTTTGCGCCCATATCTCGCACCAGTTTACCTGTTGCCTCGACTGTTCCGCCCGTCGCGACCAAGTCGTCCAGAATCAACACGGTATCTTTAGAGCTGATGGCATCGACGTGAATCTCAATCGAATCGGTTCCATACTCGAGCTCGTATTCCTGGCTAACGGTCTTACGTGGCAGTTTTCCCGGTTTACGTGCAGGAACAAAGCCGGCGCCGAGTGCCACGGCAACAGGCACGCCTACCATAAAACCGCGAGCCTCGGGTCCTACAACCTTAGTGATGCCCATGCCGGAGAAATGCTCCGCTAGCGCGTCGACCATGGCTTTAAGCGCTTCGGGATTGCTAAAGAGCGGCGTGATGTCCTTAAAGACGACTCCGGGCTCGGGATAGTCGGGGATGTCGACGATGTGAGATTCGAAGTCGTACATGGTGTGACCTTTCATGGGAGGCTGGTTTGTAGAAGCGTTTATTTGTCCGCGCTGGCGGTGCCGGTGTGCGAGGGGGCGACAACCTTAAGCGGCTGCACGAGGGATTCCTCGCGCACGGGGACCGCGGAGGCAGATGCCTCTTCGCTTTTGGCCTTGGTTGATTCGGAGCGTGCGATCTCCTCATCGAGGGCATCGATATCGGCGTCCTCGACTACAGCGTTGAGTGACTCAAATACGCGGTTCTTGAGCAGCGCAGTATGCACGCCCTCGGTGAGGTCATGTAACTTCTTAAACGCGCGTTCGAGCTTGGCGTCGCGTTCGTCATCGGAGGTGTCCATGCCAAGCATACTCACGAGCACTTGCTCGAACATCGAAGACTCGCGGTTGGCGGATGATACGTACTGACGAAGGTTTCGCGGCTCGATATGAAAGCGTGACAGTTCAGAACAGTAGCGGATAATCGGAAAATCGCGCCCGTCGACGAGCTCGCGGTTCTGCGGACTCTTGATAATGCGAATCAGGTCGTTTTCGGCCAAGGAGCGAATAAACGAGATCTCGACGCCCAACATATCCGGAATGGTCTCGATGGGGTGCAGTTTCTGCTTGGTTTCCTTTGGTTCCGTCTTGAGCGGAACATCGGACAGCAGACCCACCTCGTAGGCAAGCGTGGAGAGATCTGTGGCGTTTTCCAGTCGTTGCTTGATCACGTTGAGCGGCATGTAGCGAGTCTTCTGCAGGTGCAGAATGACCTCTAGACGGTCAACGTCCTCCTTGGAGTATTGGCGATACCCCTTAGGCGTACGATGAGGGGTGATGAGCCCCTCATCTTCTAGAAATCTAATTTTTGAGTTCGAAAGATCGGGGTATGCGCCTCGAAGTAAATTGACGACCTGGCCGATACTCAGATAGTTGCGTTCGGCCATGCCCTACTCACCGGTTTCGATGCGCTCCGGCGTGCTCTCGTGGTAGATGAGCGTGAACGTACCGATCTGGACGGAAGATCCGTCGTGCAGCGGGGCGGCATTGACGATAGCGCCGTCAACCCACGTGCCGTTGAGCGAGCCTAAGTCCTCGATGCGAGCAGCCAGACCCTCGCGAATAATGCGTGCGTGGCTACGCGATACGGTCATGTCATTGAGGAAAATGCCGTTTGCCGGATCGCGGCCAATGGTGGTCACATCGTCCTCGAGTTCAAAGGCAGCACCGGTCTGCGGCCCCTTGACAATAGACAGAACGGGGGCAGTGATGCGAACGTTCGCCATAAGATCGGGAACGGTAACGTCGCTCGAAGGCACACGGAAGACGCAGGTTGCGTCGGCAGTCTTATCGTTTTGAGGCATATTGTTAACCATGTTGTCCATGACAACCCCTAACTTAACGCGGACATGCCGCAAAGAATGAACTGTACGTAATAATACCCCAATGGCTTAGTCTTCGATTTCGGGGTTAAGAAAGTCGACGTCTTCGTCCTCTGGATGCGCAACAGCCTGTTTAATGGCCGCTCCACCCTTAATGGAGTAGATGACAGCGGTGAGCATGGAAAAGATGACGCCGCCATACACAAAAAAGATGCCGAGCGGTACCGAGCTGCCGTTGAGGCCCGGGAAGGCCGTGAACGTGGCGGGCAGCAGATGCCAGCCGTCCACGGTGGGAAAGCCCAGCAGCATGAGCGAGAAGCCGGTCATGAGCAGCGCCGTGGCAATCTTGCCGGGAAACACTACGTCGATGGGGCGGCGGTGGTAGTGGCGCACGATGAGCGTGCCGATGCCCAGGTAGATATCGCGACCGATGATGAGCACGCAGACCCAGATGGGAAGCTCGCCGCGAACCACGAGACCTAAAACGCCTGTAAATAGCAGCGCACGGTCGCAGATGGGATCCATAACCTTGCCGAGCCACGAGACCGTTTTAGTCATACGGGCAATCTGACCGTCCATCCAGTCGGTGGAGGCCGCGATGGCATAGATGACAATGGCGACGACACGGTTGTTGTCCGTCACAAACAGGTACAGGAAGACCAGCGTGAGGACCAGGCGCGTGAAGGTAATGAAATTGGAGATCGTGAAAATCTTATTCGACGGGTAATCGGAGGTGCCGATAAGCTCCTTTTTGATCTTCTTTTTGATGCCCACAGGACTCCCCCGCTGGTAAACGACAAAACTCTCGATACTATACCCGTTCTGGCGATGTCTATCCAGCGTAAGCATAGAGAGTCCAGACATGTGGAGGACGCTGCTGGGTGCCACGAGGACTCTCGCGCCGTTGCTTTAACAAAAAACTCTCACAGGAAGTAGCCGCGAGGGCTATGTTGGTAGTTGCAGCTACAGTTATTGTTGAGGGTGAGCAGCGCGTCGCGCACGCCGTAGAGGTAGCCGCTGATGAGCGCCCAGCGCACGCGCTCGTCGAGCACCGGCGCAGAATAGCGATGCATCCCTTTGTACATGGGCACACAAGGGGATACAGCAAAGGCGACCGGAGGTCGCAATGCCCTCCTGGTGAATAGCTACCAAGGTGGGTAAAACCACATCGAACGCCGCTCACGCCAGGGCGGCGTTCACCTTTTGGTTCCACCCGCCAGCACCTCCCCTCTTGATACTGCAAGGGTTTCATTGTGGTGATAGACCGACACCGTTCATCGTTGTTTCGGGCTCGTTCGCAAAGTCGTGAACGCACTCCCCTCTTGTTCAGCGCATAATGGCGCACCGTATGCGGCTGAGCGGCCGCACGCTAAAGGAGAGGTGCCCGCATGGGCATCGAGAGAGAGGATGCAGTATGAACCTGAGGGAAAAGTACGGTGAGTGGGGCCTGATCCTGGGCGCGACCGAGGGCGTCGGCAAGGCGTTCTGCGAGAAGATCGCCGCCGGCGGCATGAATGTCGTCATGGTCGGCCGTCGCGAGGAGAAGCTGAACGTGCTCGCCGGCGAGATCCGTGAGACCTACGGCGTGGAGACCAAGGTCGTGCGCGCCGACTTTAGCCAGCCCGACGCTGCCGAGACCGTCTTCGCCGCGACCGAGGGCCTGGACATGGGCTTCATGAGCTACGTGGCCTGCCTGCACAGCTTCGGCAAGATCCAGGACACTCCCTGGGAGAAGCACGAGGCCATGATCAACGTCAACGTCGTGACCTTCCTCAAGTGCTTCCACCACTACATGCGGATCTTTGCCGCCCAGGACCGCGGCGCCGTGATCAACGTCTCGTCGATGACCGGCATCAGCTCCAGCCCCTGGAACGGCCAGTACGGCGCGGGCAAGGCCTTCATCCTCAAGATGACCGAGGCCGTGGCCTGCGAGTGCGAGGGCACCGGTGTCGACGTCGAGGTCATCACCCTCGGCACCACCCTAACCCCCAGCCTGCTGTCCAACCTCCCCGGCGGCCCGCAGGGCGAGGCTGTCATGAAGATCGCCCTCACCCCCGAGGAGTGCGTCGACGAGGCCTTTGAGAAGCTGGGTAAGGAGCTCTCCGTCATCGCCGGCCAGCGCAACAAGGACTCCGTCCACGACTGGAAGGCCAACCACACCGAGGACGAGTACATCCGCTACATGGGCTCGTTCTACCGCGACTAGCAGCTGCCGCGGCGCGTGCGCGAGGGCGCGTGCGGGTTCGCAGGTAGAGATGCGAGTGCGAGGGTTTCTTTGCGGGGGCGTGCGGATGCGGCGCCCGCAAAGAAACCCTCTTTTCATGGGTGGGCGCGACGGTATCTCTGCGCTCATCGTCGAGGGCGACCTGCCCGGCTCCCTCGCGATCTCCCCGCACGGGACCCTGCGCTCCGGCATCCTCTGGACCGTGTCCCGCTCGTGCCTAGTGGGCCGGCCGATCCGGCCCTCAGGGTATCGGATTCCCGCATTCATCCGTACATGTTCGTGTGAATGCGGGAGGTGTTCGGATGAGGTTGATATTCAAGGTGTAGACCGTTTTCTTGGTACTCCTCAAATGCGGCAGGGTTTTTCGAGTTTGTAGATGCTAATATAACCCTGCTCTCGAAAGAGGGCTCAGTCCCGGCTGGTAAACCTGACGTTTGGCGTGGTGTGCGTGACACGCATAGCGGGCATGGCCGCGATAGAATTTTCCATGCGGAGGGGTTCGACCCCACAGCGCCCCGAGGGTTTCGGGGGGCGAACTGGCAGGCAGGGAACCGGGGTGCAGGCTGTCCAGAAGGAGGGATGTAATGCCTCTTCTTCTTTTTTGCCACATCAATCTTCTGGCTTGATAGGTTTTTCGTACGTGTGATTGGGTTGCGGAAGGGATTGGCATGAGAGTTGCGGAAATTGCGGAAAGGGTCGGTTGCGATCCTGAGTCTGCGTATGCGAAATTCGCCGACACACGTGAAGGCACACGCTTTCACAACATGCAGTGGCCCATTTTCGTCACCGACGAAAACTATCGCTCGTTTTGCAAGGCGCTGGCAGATTATGCCAACATTTTTCTGCCGCGTCGCCCATATGGCGCTCGATAAGCTCGCGAATGCAGCAGGCATCGGGAAGCCTTCGGTAGCACCCCTTTTTATATTGGCCTATTCAGTTTCGGTCGTCTTGCGCGGGAAGTCGAGCAGGCGGTCGCGGTAGTACTCGTACTGTTGATGCCTTGCCTCAATCTCGGCGGGGAGGCCGTCGGTCAGCGATGTCGTGAGGTCGTCGAAGCGGTCGAGGATGTCGACGACCTTCCGCTGGGTTTCGAGGGACGGGACGGGAATCTCAAGTCGGGTGACTACATCCTTTGAAAACCGCGGTATGCTCGCCTTCCTCACCTGAGCCTTAAGCGCCCCTTGGGAGCGCAGCAGTGCGTGAAATGCGTACCTGCCGCCGATTCCTTCATTGCATTCAACTGAATAGCAATCATCGGCCGCCCAGTACTCAGACTCCGAGTACCCTATTTCGCCGGCAGCGCCTGCACAGATGACGAACGGAGTGCCAGCGGGTTCGTTGAAATCTGTATGATATCCGAGTGGGGCGAGGCAGTTCTGAAATACAGGGTAGCCCTCGCTTGCGGACAGGTGTTTCTTTACGACTCGTTTACCCCTCTTGATATTGGCGACATCTCCCAGCCTCTTCATCTCGACCGGCTTGCCGTCCAGCGCCTCCAGGCTCTCCAGCGACAGCAGGCGGTCGCGGTAGTGGGCGTACTGCTGCCTGCGGCAGTCCAGCTCTTCGGTCAGGGTGTCGGTCAACTCGGCGAAGGTATCCAGGATGCGGACGATCTCGCGCTGCACCTCGATAGGCGGGACGGGGATTTCGAAATGCGAGTATTCGCTGATCCAGTGTCGCTTATGGTCGAGCGGCGAGAATGAAATCATCTGCATCGCATAGTACGCATACCTGATGGTTGCGAGATTCTCATCCGCCGCGGTCAGCATCTTCATGCCTGAGGACTTTGCCTTGAAGGGGAAATCGACCCATTTGAAATCGGTCGTGAAGTCATCGAAGATGATGACTGGGTTCTCGGCACTTGCTGGGTAGATTCCGTCTTCCTCCGACGTATAGCCGAGAATGAATGTCTTTCCCGCCGTCAGGACGGGAGTAGTGAACTCGTCTGAATAATCCTTGCTCGCAACGAGATACTTTGTCGGCTGCTCGTAATTGAGAACGTCGCCGATCTCTTTGTACTCCACCCCGTCAGGGCAAAGCTCGGCGACCAGGGTGTTGATTCTGCTCATGCTTCCTGCCTTCAAGCGGGCACGGCGTTGGGGTCGCCGCGTGGCCGCCAATCGAGTCGATTGCTCTTTGAAGTGTGCAGGAAGGCGTGGGAAACTCTGGAGTGTTGCCGCAGCGGCAACATCAGTGACAGGAGACTATCTTAATGAGTTCATCAGTTACCGATGTGTGTGCTGTGCTGTAGTCAAAACCGATTGTGATACGGGTACTTCCGAATAGGCTTTCTGGGCTCAAACGGGTAGCCTGAGCTGGTAGGTCGTTCGTTTCGGCTGCTTAGGATCTTGAATAATAACAAAGCGCTTGGCTTGAGAGTGCCTTTGGAGGGCACTTTCGCTGTTGTGCTAGACGCTTTGCGTGTAGCTCGGTAGGTGTGTAGCGATGTAGGGCGCTATCTTGTACCGAAACGCAGTTTTTGGAGCTGCTTTTCCTATAAGTTGAGAGGCCTCCTCGTTTCTTGCGAGAAGGCCTCTATCTCTTTGAAAGTGGAATTATGTTTGGAATCGGCATCAATAACTGATGACAAATGCGAAGGACCTAAGCATTAGGAAACAGCATTTTGGCGGTTTGCTCTTTGGAATACTTCGCGGTGTCGATCTCGCTCTCGTAGGGGTCCATGTAGCCGTGGAGCCAGACGACCAGCTCGCGGCCCTCCGTCTCGTTCTCGCCGAGCCCGATCAGTTCCTCAACGGACATGTCGGCGCGGTCGCGCGAACCGTCCTTTCCCGCGAGTTCCCAGCCGAGCTGCAGAGCGCACTTCTCGTGCAGGCTGAGGTCACCCATCCCGATCTCCCCGAAGTCGAGCGGGGACGACCACTTGCGGTACGGGACGGCATCGTATTGGAGGGCGACGTTTAGGTACTCGAGCGGCTCGTAGACCTCGTGCAGGTCGCAGTACTGGAAGAGGACGTCGCAGTCGATCTCGGGGTTATGCATGACCGCCGCGGCGAGCAGGTTAGCGTCCTCGACGGTGCCGAACTCATCGAGGGGGAGCCACTCGAACGGCGCGAAGCGTCCGAGGTACTTCCATGCGCGGAGTCGGAGGGAACCCGGCTCGACTCCCTCACGCCCGGCCTCGCGTGCGAGCGCGTCCGCCAGCGCGGCGGGTGCCAGCGGCAGGCGGATCTCGGCACCGACGCTAGGGTCGGAACGATAGGTCTCGAAGGACGCGCCATCGGCAGCCGTCACCCAGACGGCGATTGCGGATTTGCCGGTATTCTCGTTCTGTTCCATTTGGATTAACCTTTTCCTTGGAAGTTGCGTCGATTAAGAGTCTATCGCTGTCGCAATCGGTCGTCCAGATCTCGGGGAGGGAAAGATGGGAAAACTGAGCCATGATGAGTTCCTCGGGCGGCTGCGTGAGCGAAACTCGCACTATGCCGCCGGCGAGTTCGAGGTTATCGGCAGCTACGGCGGCATCAGCGCTCCCCTTCGGTGCCGCTGCCTGGTCTGCGGTAACGTCTGGGATGGCAACCCCGACTCGATGCTGCGCCGAAACTCCCGATGCCCGAAATGCGGGCGCAGGGCGGCGGGCAAGACCTCGGGGAAATCGAGGACGTTGACGCATGAGGCGTTCGCCGGGCGTGCGGCCGATGCCTGCCCGGATATCGAAATCGTCGGTAAATACATGGGCGCCAACACGAGGCTTGCCGTCCGCTGCCGCAACTGCGGCTACTCGTGGGATGCCTTCCCCGCGACCGTACTACGCTCCTGCTCTTGTCCCTGCTGTACCAACCGCGTCGCGGTGGAAGGGGTCAACGACTTAGCGACCACGCATCCCGAGATCGCGGCGGAGTGGGACTACGAGCGCAACGGGGAGCTGAGGCCCACCGACGTCGTGGCGGGTTCATCTAAAAGGGTCTGGTGGCGATGCTCCGAGGGGCATGAGTGGCAGGCCATCATATACAGGAGGAAGGCGGGCGGGGGCAGCTGCCCCGTCTGCGGAAAGTAGAGGGGAGGGTCCAAGCCCTCCCCTATCTTTAGCTATAGGCCGTAGACCTCGGCCATCGCCTCGCCGATGCGGTGCGGGACGCCCGTGACGAGGGCGTTGCCCATGCAGAAGGCGCGGTGCCCGTCGGTCATGCCCGTGTCGGTCCAGCCCTTGGGGAATCCCTGCAGCCGGTCGAGCTCGTCGGGCACCAGACGGCGGAAGCGGCCGTCGGGGCACTCTATGACGTGCTTGAAGCGGCTCGCGCCGGTGCCGCCCTCGCCGGTGAGGATCGTGCGACTCGGCTTCTCGATGGAGTCGGGGAAGCTCATGGATCCCTCGGAGTAGGTGTAGGTGAAGCCCGTCTTCTTGTTGGTGCGCTCCTCGCGCTTGGCGCCCTTGAGGTAGCGCCAGTCGGGCAGCTTCTCCTCGGCGATGTAGAACTGCTCGGGGACGTCCGATTCGTCTATCAGCACGTCTCGCAGCACGCGCCGCTCGCCGCGGTAGTCCTCGGCGAAGTCGCAGGTGAGGACATGGCATCCCTGCATCACGCCCGCCGTCTTGAACTGCGATACCTTCTGGCCGACGCCGAAGCGGGTCGAGTTCTCGTAGGGGTCGGGCAGGACATCGAACTCTGCCATCTCGTCGGGATAGACGGCGGGGAACGCCTTGGCCATGACACCGCGGCGCATGAGCTCAACGAAATCGATATCGCCAGCATCCTTCTCGCAGAAGATGTAGATGCGCTTGCGGCGCTGCGGGAAGCCGTACTCGGCGGAGTTGACCACGCGCCACTCGACCGTGTAGCCGAGGTCGGCGAGGCAGCTCAGGATGATGGCGAAGTCGCGCCCGCGCTGGGACGCGGGGGACTTGAGCAGGCGGTCGACGTTCTCGAACAGGCCGAATCGGGGTTTCTTCATTTCGAGGAAGCGGTAGATGTCCCACCACAGGACGCCCTTCTTGCCCTCGATGCCGTGTGCCTGGTTGAGGGGACGCGCCACGGAGTAGTCCTGGCACGGGAAGCCGCCGACGACCATGTCGACGTCGGGGATCTGGGTCTCCCCCGCCTCGGCCATGTCCAACACCCTGTTGATGTCCTCGTTCACCACGGAGCCCTCGCCGAAGCGCTCGGCGTAGCATCGGGCGGCGAACTGCCTGGAATCGGTTCCTGGCGGCTCCCACTGGTTCGCCCAGACGGTGGTGAAGGGGCCGGCTGGCTCCATGTAGAACTCGGGATGGTTGGGGTCCGCATAGCCCTCTAGGCCAAGTCGGAACCCGCCGACGCCCGCGAAGAGCTCGGCGATTTTGATCTCAGACACGTTTCTCCAATCGCTGCTGTGTCCGTTCTTGCGTGATCGATGATAACCGATCTCGCGGACAAGATCAAGGGGAACGGCTAGAGGGCGATTGCCGCAGCGGCAAGACTACCGAGGCGCAACCTGTGTTCGATAGATTATACGAGCTGGTAAACATGTCCGAAAGAAATGGTCTATGACAAAGATACGTACTGCCGCTCGGGCGCTTGGGTTCGCCGGTCTGATCGCGGTGGCCGTGGTCGGAGCTTCAGGATGCAACAACCCCGCAACCGGAGTCGACAGCCCGCAGACGACCGAGAGCAGCACAACCCTAGCTGATGGCAAAGTTGAATACTCGATTACCGGCGTAGAGTTGCATAAGCAAATTTCATTTGTGGGCGAAGACCCTGGACAAGTTGGACAAGTGGTCGCTATTCGGTGGCACGCCAGGAACGTCGGTTCAACTGATGCCTGGGCCTGTCCAATAATGAAGGTTTACCAGAACAAAAGGGCGCTTTTCGTTGGCACTGCTGAAGATATCGATGATCCCGGTATTCAAGAACTTGCTCCCGGTGGAGAGTTCGACGGCGTTGATGTCTATAAAATCGAAGACCTTTCCCCGGTCGAGGTCAAAATCACCAATCCGCATGGCAGTTCAAATGAGGTTGACCAGACTTTTAATCTGGAATAGGACGATGCGCTAAAGATACAGAGCCGTGCTGAGCTGTTCAATCAGCTCCTTGCCCTTGATCCAGACGTTCTGGCGATACATCCTCACGCCGTTGACTTCTACAGGCTTGTCGTTCGCATCGGTGCCCGTGCCGCGGACGAACAGGACGCCGTCGCGGCTCTTCGGCCAGTTGGGCGCCGTCATGGGTATCCCCGTCTTGGGCGTCACGCGCGGCGTGCCGTCCTTCTTCAGGATGGGCGCGTCTACAAGATCGTTGCTGAATACAAGGTCGCGCATGCCGTCCCAGAGTGCCCTGGCGGCATCGAGGTGGGTCCCGAGCCAAAGGGTCTTGAAACCCATGAAGCGGCACTGGCGCAGCGGGCAGTCGCGGTACTGTTCCTCGAGCACGGCGACGACCATGGTGGAGTCTATGAAAGGCGCCGCGAATGCGGAGTCCTCGAACTCGACTGAGGGGTCGCACAGCTCGTCGAAGTCGATTGAGGGGTTCAGCTTCATGTCCTCGGTTCTGCCGCCCGTGGGCGTCAGCGTCATCGTCTTGAAGACGAGACCGGCTTTGGCGAAGAGCGGGACCTGAGAGATCTTGCCGGCATGCCCCGTGAAGAGTCTGACCACGACCTGCTCGGCGAGTGACTTATTCTCGCGTCCGGATTTCGTCTTAATCGGCAGGTCGAACTGTGCGGCAAGGTCCTCGAGCGTCTTGCCGGCGCAGGTATCGGAGATACCGTGCAGGTGCGCCCTGAGCGAACCCATCGAGGACAGCCAGCCCTGGTCGGGAATCATCCCCATATCGTCATCCAGCCGCTCGCGAGCCATCTGGGTGACGAGGGACGCCTTCAGGCGGAACCTCGGCCTGTTGGGCCATTTCGGCGAGGTGTCGAGGTAGAGCAGCTGGGGATTGACGAGCGTGGAGAGGTTCGGCAGCTCGGCATCGATATCGCCCTCGAGGGCGGTGCGGACGAATTCCCGCACGACCGTCCAGTCCGCCTCCAGGCGGCATCGGTCGACCTCGCGCCACGTATGGAGGTCGTAGCCCTTGAACTCGAAGCCGGCGTACTCGACCGCCACTCCCCTGCCGGGGCGCACGTAGAGGTAGTAGACGACCAGCAGGCGCTCGGCCTTGTGCCAGAAGGCCGAGGTGGAGAAGCTCTCCGCGACAATGCCCTCGGGCGCCACGGCGGTGATGGACATGGGTTCCTTCGCCCGCCAGCCGCCTCGGGCGCCCTCGACGAGCCCCGTGGCTTTGACCTCCCACGGTTGCCCGTCGATGAGGATATCGGGGCGGCGATCTGAATCTGCGGGGTAGCCCAGCACAGACTGCTCGATGATGGCACCGATCCTGCCCTTGTTGCGGGATGCCCCCGATGCGGCGAGGACGCCGGCCGTATCGACATCGGCCACGGTGTGTCCGACTATGCCGCCGAAACGCCGGCGGATATCCTGTTCGGTGAAGCTGTGGTTGCCCTTGGCCATGCTCTCCCCTTTCTCCCCTGGGCCCAAGGATAGCGATCTTTCGCCTATCGGGGCGTCTACGAGGGAAGCGACTCCGATGACACCGTCGTGTCGCGCGGGCGGTACTTCCGTATCTCGGCATCGATGTCCGAGGGCGCGAAGGTCATCGGGGTCAGCTCGCCTATCAGCAGGGGGATGTCCATGGCGCCGTCCAGGTCGAGCGCCAGCGAGCGCAGCTTCTCGAACGAGACGAGCGCTGCGGCGTCGTTGGGCGTTATCACGTCGAGCGTCTCGCGGTTCGCCGCGATGATGACGGCGAGCTCCATCCCCTGCTTCTTGCAGACCTTCAAGGCATCGAGGAAATCGGAGCCGATGCTCATCTGATGCCTGAAGGTTATCCGGGCCCATGTGGAGCCCTTCACGTAGTATCCCGAGTCGCCAAGCCAGCCCGCCTCGGTGAGCTTGCGGTCGATGACGGCGTTGAGGGTCTTCTGCATCCCCTTGGGGGCCCTCTTCCCGAGGCGTATCTTGGCGTCGCGCTCGGCGTAGAACTCGACGGACGACTCGGACCAGACGTCGTCCGCGAGGATGTCGGCGAGCTCGACCGCCTCGGGGGTCAACTCGGGCGCGGCCCAGGGCGCGGCGGTGTAGCGAAGTCTCATCTCTCCCCTTCCGTTGCTTCGGGTTTCCAGAATTCGGGTCTCGGCGGGCATTCGCCGCACGCGAACGCCATCGACAGCGCGGAGGGGTCAGGCAGGGTCTCGGGCCTACTGCCGTCACCGGCCCTCTCCGCAATGCCCCTGCCCTCCAGGATGTCGGTCAGGACCGCGTTGTCCAGCGGGCGCGACGGGTCTCCGGCCGAAGAGAAGGCGGCGGGACGGCCGTCTGGGTCCTCGATGACCGCTAGGTCGTCGGTTCCGAAGTCCCTCTCCCGCCATAGCGCGGACGAAAGCGAGACCGTTTGGTCGCACCCCACCTCCGCGGTGAGCTCGACTTCGCCGCCGCCCGCGAGCGAGAAGCTCATGAGGCCCGCGCCGAGGTCGGTGTGGGCGAAGGAGGATTCCGCCGCGTCCATGAGGGCGTAGCGGATGGAGTCCGACGCCGTCTCGCCCGGTCCCCCGCTGCCGGCGAAGAGCCTCTCGAGCGCCCTCGTCTGCGCGGAGTTTCTGAGTTCGAGCAACGACTCCATCCCCTCGTCGATGGAGGGCGAGCCGGAGAGGATGGCGTCGCGGATCTCCGTGGCCACGACGTCGGGGAACTCGCCCACCGCGAGGTTGGCGGTATGGAACCTCTCCTGGATTCTCGTGTACATCCGCTGCTCGACGCTGCGGGGGTACCAAACGTTGTAGATGTCCACCTCGTCGGCTTTCTGTCCAAGTCGCGCGACGCGGCCGATCCTCTGCTCGAGGACCGAGGGCGTCCACGGGACGTCGACGTTGACGAGCACGCGTGCCGCCTGGAGGTTGAGGCCCTCTGAAGCCGCGTCGGAGCAGATGAGCAGCCTGAGGTCGCCGCGCCTGAGGGCGTCGGTCATCTCGGTCTTCGCGCATGCGCGGACGTCGTCCCCGCGGTGGATCTCGGATGCCGAGCCGCTGTAGATGCCGTACGCGTAGGCGTCCGAGCCCTCGCGGCAGCGGAACTCACCCGCCAGCGCGTCCACGGTGTCGGTGTAGCGCGAGAAGAGGAGCACCCTGTCCCCGGCCGCCAGGCTCTTGAGGGCGATGTCCACCGACTCCTTGACCTTCATGTCGAGCCCGCGCCTGATGAGGCTCTCGGCCTCCTCGATTAGCGGCCTGATGGCCGCCGCCTCGATGGACGCGGTGGCGGCGACGTTCGCCGCGCTCAAGCCGTCGAGGTCGTCGGGGATGTCCGCCGAGGCGGCATCCCCGTCCTCGAACAGGTCGGCGTCGTCATCCGGGTCGGTGCCGAGCCCGAGGTCGGCGAGGATCCCCCAGTCGGGGTCCGCCGTTCCGGAAAGGCCGGACCTGACTGAATTCAGCTTGGCGAGTCGGCGCTTCAGGCTCCTGTAGCACGAGCAGAGCGAGGACGAGATCCTCTGCTGGTAGCCTACCCTCGTGAATCCGGTGGAGTTCCTCCTGCCGGGGCGCATCGCCTCCTCGATCGAGAAGTACTCGTTCGAGATGTATGCGTCGACCCTGCCGTAGAACGACATGACCTCGCGCTGGCCGTCGAGCGACACGGCGTGCAGGTTGCGCCTCGGGAAGCGATAGCCGACCCCCTCCAGTGAGCGCCTGGTGTTCCTGACGGTGAGCAGGTGCGCGGGGTGGAGCATGGTGAGCGCCTCGCGCACCGCGCCCCAGTTCCTCTGGACGTAGTCGGCGAGCGCGATGGAGTCGGCGCGGTCGATGCCGGCGAGCGCCGCCACCGACGCCCTTGACGCGTGACTGAGCTCGGAGAGGTCGGGGCGCATCTCGTCGAGGGTCGACAGGAGCAGCTTCGCCGATTCAGCTGCGGATGTGAGGTCGGGCGCTGCGTTCGAAGCTATCGTCTCGAGGGATCCCAGGAAGCGACTCTCCTTCCTCCATCTCTTCGGCAGCCCGAGAAGCCGCAGGAGCGCGTGGTACTCGGATGCCTCCTTCTGCATCGGCGTGGCCGTCGCGAGGATCACGTGCGGTATCTGGGCGCAGACTGACTCGAGCATGGCGTAGAGCCTCGTCTTCTTCTTGCGCCCGCCCGCCTGCCTGCTGACGCGGGCAGCGTGGGCCTCGTCCACGACGAGCAGGTCCGGAAGGACCGCGTCGCCGCGCTCGAGGCAGCCGGGCCTGCTGCGGCTCCCGCGGGCGTACTGGGCGGAGACCAGGGCTATGTCGGGACGACCGGCCCCGAGGGGGTTTCCCGCCTGCGGGCGCTCGGTCCCGTCCGCGCCCACGTAGAGGCCCCTGGTGGAGTCGTAGAGCCACGCCTCGATGCCGAAGCGGTCGCGCAGCTCGGACTGCCACTGGGAGAGGACGGATTTGGGCGTGAGGATGACGACGCTCCGCACCCCGCAGAACCTGACCATGAAGGCCATGGCCGCCGCGGCCTCGAACGTCTTCCCCAGCCCGACCTCGTCGGAGAGCAGGACCCTGACGGGCCAGCGGGACAGGGCGTCCACGACCGCTCGCTCCTGGTGTTGGTAGAGCCCGGGGATGTCGCCGGAGACGAAGAAGTACGAGGGCATCCTACGTGCCGTCGCGATAGCGCCCTCCGCGCCCGCGGCATGCGCCGCGACGGGTCGGGGCACGCTCCCGCCGAAGCCGCGCTCGATGGCGGATGCGACCGATTGGGTTATCTCGCAGGACGTCACGCCCTCGGCGGAACCCTCCCACAGGCCCTTGAAGACCCCGCGCCAGCCCTTCTCGACGCCGGGCGTCTCCCAAGACTTCTGCACCATGATTGTCTCGTAGTTGCCGCCGAGCCCCGAGCGCGTCTCGTTGGCGCTCCCCGAGGCGATGACGGAGTTGCCCTGGGAGTCCCGCAGCAGGAACAGCTTCGTATGGAATAGTCCGCCGTCGTCCGTGGCGGCGGCCCTCACCTCGAGCAGCCCGTCGGCGATCATCCACGCGAGCGTCGCCAGCCGCTCGCGCTGGAGGGCGTCGGATAGGCCGAGGATGCCCTCCCCGATCTCGCGGCCGATGCGTTCCGCCTTGGCGCGTAGCGGCTTGGCAGGGTCCGCCGCCGCGGCCAGCTCGCCGGGGATGCTGTGGATGCCGACGATGAGGCGCATGCGGCCGCCGCGGGCGTACAGCCCCTCCACCCCCGCCGAGATGGCGATGAGGGAGTCGAGCGTGTAGTAGCTCGTCACCCGGTCGTATTCGTCCGCCGCGCCGAGCAGCGGCAGGAGAAACTCGGAGAGCAGCCTGCTGCCGCGTCCGGTGTAGACGTATCCGATGCCGAGGGAGGGGAAGCCCTCCCGCCTGGGGTCGCGGGGCATGGGCTACCTTCCCAGCGCGTCGAGGATGCGGTCGCAGGCGTCGGCGTCGCCGTCGATGCTGTCGCGGCATATCGCGCCCGCGTCCGCGATCTTCTCGAGGAGCTCGCGGAGCTTGCTCGATTGCTTGTCAGACAGGACCTTGCCCCTGCCCCTCTGTCCCGCCACGCTCGTCATGAACTTGACCATGAACTTGTCGTCCGCCTTGTACTGCTTGGCCTTCTCGAGGGCGTGCCTGATGTCGGCGCCGGACAGCGCCGCGACCCTCTGGTCGGCGGTCGGCTCCGCGATGGCGACCATGGAGCGGTACATTGCCTCGGCGGCATCCATACGGTCGCGGGAATCCCGCCCGCGCTGGGCGGTCAGCGCCTCCAGCGAGCGCCTCGCCTCGTCCTCGCTCGCGCAGTTGAGGAACGTCCACGCGGTCCTCGGCGGGTTCGCGGCGGCGATCTCGGAGAGGAGGTCCTCGTCTAGGCCGCCCAGCTCGAGGAGCGCCTCCAGCTCGGATGGCGTCGCGTTGATATAGGCCGCGGCGGTGCCGAGGTCGAGTCCCGCCGAGTAGAAGTCGGACGAGACGGACGAAGCCCTCTCGTCCAGCGGCATTCCGGCGTCGTCCCATGCCCTCTTGATCGACTCGAGCGCATCAAGCCTGTTCATGCTACTCCTCTCCCTTCATGCCGCAGCGCACCGCGACCCAGTCGTTGCGCATCCTGGTCGCCTCCGCCGGGGCGACGGACAGCTTCTCCACGAGCACGCGGTAGATGGCGTCGGATGCCGCCAGCACCTGCCTCACCTCGTCGCTGACCTTCTTCTTCCACAGCGGGTGGCCCTCGTAGACGATCACCTGGAGCGCCGAGGGGTCGCCGTCGTCGTCGCCCTCCTCGTAGATGTAGTCGAAGGGCGCGTTGACGTCGCTGCCCCTGCCCCTGTTGACGATCGTGATATTGACGGTGAGGCCCGACTCGAGCTCGAGGGACCTCTCGGTCACGACGTTTCGCACCGTCGTGTTGATGCCCGCCGTGTCCGCCGCGGTGCTCTCCTCAACGGGAGCGGTCAGCTCGTCATCGGGCAGGATCGAATCGCCGCCGTACTGCTCGGCGAGGCTCTCCGCGACCCTTCGGACCTCCTGCGCGTCGTGTACATTGCCGGAGCGAGACAGATGGCGCGAGCCCGCGACGAGGGTCTTCAGGTACTCCTTCATGTAGCCGGAGACCAGCTTCCACTCGGGCGTCTCCTGAAGCCCCTGCTTGTAGAAGGTCGAGTCGATGAAGCCGAGCTCGACGTCGCCGATGATACGGCTCGTCATGAGGTGCGCCTTGAACCAGGACTTGTCCCAGGGCATGACGAGCTGCCCGTGGCGGTAGATGTTGAAACCGTACATGCCGTCGTTGTGCGTCTGGTCGCTGAGAGCCATCCAGCCCGTGATGCGGTACTTGCCGTTCGGCCCGCAGGCGGTATCGATATCGACCTTGGTACCGGGTAGGTATTTGTAGCTGACGGGCTCGATCTCCGTCCTGTCGCGCCCCTGCACGAGCACGATGCGGTCGCCCGTCTCGAGGTGTCCCTTGAAGGCAGCGCCCAGGTACCTGACGATGGCGCCCGGCATCGGGTCGGGGTTCCTCAGACGGCTGATGATGAATGCGCTGCCGTGGGGGACCCTGGCGAGCACGCCCGTGCCGTCGACCGGCCCGTCCTCGATGACGACGTCCCAAGCGTCCGCGCCCGAGTCCCTGCGACTGTAGTCGTTGATGTCAAACGCGACGTGGTACTCGGTGTCCTCGCCGACCGGACGCGTGAAGATCTCGTAGTACGCGCCGAGGGCCGAGCACGCGGCCTTGAAGCCCATGCCGAAGTGGCCCTTGGCGTCCTCGCCGCGCTCGAGATGGCGCGACATGTCCTCGGCGATGCAGACCGCCTTCTCGAGGATGTCGCCCGTCATGCCCCTGCAGTTGTCGATGACGCTGATCTTGTCGTCGCCGAGCAAGACGGCGACCTCGACTTTCTCATTTCCCACCCTAGCGTCGAAGCAGTTCGCGACCAGCTCGCCGATGGACTCGGGAACCGACTGGTTGGTCGCGCCGATGTTCGCCATCAGGCGCGGCGAAGGGTAGTTCTTCACCGTGCGACTCCCCATGGGGACCTCCGGAAATAATCGTCGGGGGCCGGCGGGCGCAGTCGCGCCGCAAGCCCCGCATTCGTTGCCATACGCCATAAGTTTACTTATTGCGCCCCTCGATTTATTGAGCAACAAATTCTATCTGGCGAACGGTCGCGTTCCGGGCGTACCCGGGGTGTGCCGGATGAAGTATGGTCTATCGCGTTTCCAACCGAAGGGAGGTGAGAATATGGACGAGCGGGCCAAGGGCAGGGTCTACGACGTCTGCCATGAGATGCGCGGACTCGCCTCGGTTCTTGACGCCGCCCACGGGGACATGGCCGAGCCGGAGCTGATAGTCGAGTATGCGTCTGAGCAGATTTCAAGACTTTCGGATATGCTCGCGGCGGCAATCGTCGGCAGCCGGCGGGATTGATATCCGTTGGTTCTATTTGCATGGTCCCCGTTTCGGAAGCGCCGCGGGGGCATCGTTGCCGGGGTCGTGGACAACGTACCAGCTGTTTTGGTAATGGCAGATGTCGCGGCAGGTTCCGTCCCCGACGACAACGCGCCAGGACTCGGACTGCCTGTTCCTGCCGAGCGCCCACGAGCGGGGGCTGTAGGACTCGATGCGGTCGAACGGGTAGACGGTGCCGTCGTACCATTTGATGCCCCAGGGGACATACTCGCCGTCGGGGCGGCACTCGACGAGGGCCGTGACCAGACGGATAGACTTCTCGCTCTCCCCCATGACGGAACACCTTTCGAATTAATAACGAACGCATGTTCTATTATAGTGCATTGAAGGGCGGATTACCATCGATGCAGTTGCCGCTGCGGCACGTTGGGGCGTGGCCATGGCCCGCCATCGTACGCTCCTGCATGCAATATCAACCCTGAGCGAAGGGAGCCGCATATGCATGCAGCGGCAATTAACCTTCGGGGGGGGGTATCTCCTAGGAATACCCGCCTCCGAGGGCAATCAATCATCGAGTACGTACTGATTGCAGCCGTCATCGGTCTGGCAGTGATCTTCGCCGGCCCTCAGGTCTCGAGCGCAATCCGCAACCAGTTCAACACGGTGACGAACACGGTCGACTCCGGCACCGACGGCGATAGCTTCATGAGCGCCGAGGAAAAGGCATATCGCGAGGCGATGAAGACCGTCGTTAACAAGGATGCGAAAGATTGGACGCTCGACGAACAGAAGGCCGCGGCAACCGATATCGCCAAGAACGGAACGTCCTCGGTCGTCTACGCCAAGGCCAAGGCCGCCATGGATGCGGGAACGAAGTTCTCTACCAAGCTCACGAACGGCAAGACCCTTGAGTACAGAATCATCGGCATCAACCATGATGACTTGGCCGATGGTAGCGGCAAGGCAGGATTGACCTTTCTAACCACCTCTACGACCATCAGCTCCCGAATGAACGCGACGAACACCAACGTCGGCGGCTGGGAGCAGTCGGAGCTCCGCCAGAAGATGAACTCGGGCGAGATTTGGAACCTCATGCCATCCGATTTCCAGTCGAGGGTTAAGGCCGTAAAGAAGCTCACGAACAATGTCGGCGGAAACGATAAGAATGCCGCCGTCACAGCAACGGTCGACAAGCTGTTCCTGCTCAGCTACTCTGAGATCGTCCCCACCTCCTACTGGGCATCCAGCTATCCCTGGACTTCCTCCGAGGGCGCCCAGTACGAGGCGTTCCGGGACAAGGTGACGAATAACTGTTCGGGCAATGAATCCCTGAAGATTGGCTACAGTTGGTGGGAGCGTTCAGTGCGTCCGCTCGCTTCCAGCAGTTTCCTTGATGTCAACGACCGCGGCGATCCGTCACTCAACACCCCCGCGATGAACTCGCGTATCGTTTGCCCCGCTTGGTGCTTCTAGCCTTGGCCACAAAGCCTGCGCAATACCGCGTGGGCTTTTCTTTACAGGCGTTAGCCTGCAATTTAAGAGGGGGCCACATTGTAGCCCCCTCTGTTTTCAGATTTCTATTTTCGAATTTTTATTTGCTATACGGTGATTTTAAATCTTCTTGTAAACATTGACCTCTCCCTCGACGCGTTCTATCTTATAACCCCCCTTTAGCATGCTGGAATGGCTGGCGAGCTTCTTCCCGAGGATCGTATGATCTGTTGTTGGCTTCCGCTCGCCCGCTGGGGTCACCGTATAGAGGAAGTTATGGTTTTTATCGATTTCTTCGATGATTTCTCTTGTCTTAAACTCCTTTCCGCTTTTGTAGTTCTTAATTATTGCAAGCGCTTGCGCTGCCGCGATGTTTGGGTTGAGCCGAGGCTGGACTGCCCGGATCTCTTCCATCACCAGCTCGTACACAGCTTGCGCGACCCCCTGTCCTCTCATCCGAGCCCAGCTCTCTATCTGCCGTTCTTCTGCGGGTGTAAACAAAACTCTCATTACAATTACTCCTTCATGAGTTTAGGAATGAATACACGGCTATATAATACCCAGTATATTCGCAACTAACCCTGCTACTTTTTATAATGTATAGAATGTAGTGTAAATGAAAATAAACTACCTGCATACCAGGCAGCATTTTGCAGATGTATAACAAGTTTTCAGATCAACGCTAGTTCAAATATGTATTGAGCTAATGAATATGCTATTCTGTGTTTAAGAATCGGCGATAAATCGACCGGAGATAAGAATATGAGAAGACGTTGGAACGACCCCGCAGGCGCCGCGGAAAGGCTCAGGGCCATAGAAATTGACCGACCGGAGCTAATGAGGGTTCAGGCCCAGGAGATAACCGGCATGTCCGCAGCGGTGTTCGGCCGTGAGGTGATAGAGAACCCGATGTGGATCGCCCGAAATACAGAGAAGACCCTCCCTGGGGTGACTTATTTCAAGACTGCTGATCTCGCTCGGCATTTCGAGCGCATGCGCGACAAGAGGGAGTGCGCCAAACTCCTGTATCACTATTTCTATTTCTCCGACGAGGCGTTCCTGGAGGAATACGGCAAGCCTAAAGATGTCGTGTTCGGCCCCGGGACTTCAATGGCCGTCTCAGTTTCGGGCGATGGTGACGAGGGCTAGGGCGGGCGATGACGGCCCGCCGGCGGTGCTATCGGCGATCAAGGGAGGTTATCAATGGAGATCATCGAAGGCGGACAGCTCTCAAATGAAGAGCTGTTGAAGAGGGTCGTTCGGGACCGTGTGCGGGCCGACAGCAGGTACAAGCCCATGAATGGATTGGGTGTCGTCATGCACGGGAACGTCGTCGAGGTTATGGAGGACCAGGCTCATCTCGCCGTCGAAGCGCGGATTCCTCTCCAAATCTCATGCAGACTATGCGAGACGGGAATTATCGTCGCCACTTTCCCCTCGCCGCGAATCATCCCGCCATCTATGCGGGGCCCGTTCCTGGAGCTTGCGAACGCCGTCAACATTGCCTCCGTGGGAGTCGGCGGGCTCGTCCTGGACGACCTGGACCTCGCATTCATGACGGGAATGCCATACGAGCTTTTCAGGGCGGCCCCCGATGAGGCCGGGCGAATCCTCCTCACGAGGGGTGTGGACCTGCTCGACAGCATCGCACTGGCAGCCCTTAGCCTCTCCGTGGGAGACTGGTCAATAAAAAAGACTCTCAACTTCGTCGACACACTCTATTCGAATGGGTATGTGTGCGAGGAGGATTGGTTCTAGCGCGGAACCGCCCGTATCAAGAGCGTTTCTATAGCCGTTCCAGAGCCCTTCTTGACTCAGTCCCGTGTCGGCGCCGCCGCCGCAAGCGATGAGCGGCGCCGACACATGGCTTGCCCAAAAGTGGAAGGAATCCACTGTTGGGTCATCAGGCGGATAATGAAGCGGTCGAGGCACAAGCGTGTCAAGCCATGTAGCAGCAAGAATGCCGCCGTTATGTTAGTTATACCGCTGACATAACGGCGGCACAGGTGGCGCGACCTCGGCGTGCGCCGCCGAGCTGTATGTATATACGGCATATACGACTATATTTGGGCAGGAAACCGCTTACGTTTTGTGACGGGACGCCGCTTCGAATGATGAGGGCATCTCGTGGCACTCTCCTGCGTTCTGGATGTCCTCGGCTGTCCTGATGAGCGTCTATACTGAAATTGCTCACGCTGGGGGCTGTGCCTCGTTAGACAGAACGGTACGCCGTCATCAACACCCCGCTGCGCCACGACTAGACGCTAATCCTGAGGAGGTAAATGTATGCGCATTTACTGCATGTCAGATATCCATGGATGCCTTGAGCCGTTTCTGAAGGCCCTGGAGGCCGTCGACCTTGAGTCCGAAGACTCAAGTCTGGTCCTCCTTGGAGACTATGTGGACAGGGGCCCCGACTCGCTCGGGGTGTTCAGGACCGTCATGGGGCTCCAAGAGCGCTACGGCGAGCGCGTCATCGCGCTCCGGGGGAACCATGAGGAGCAGTTCTTGGAGTACATCAGCAATGTTGACAACCCCGACTTCGCGCAGGCGTGGAAGCTCGCTGACAGCAACCTGGCGACCGCGAGGTCCTTCCTCGAGCCGGATGAGTTCGAGCATATGCGGCACCTCCTCGTCCTGAAGCGCTTCGAGGAAGCATACCGCTACACGGTGGGGCGCATAAGGAAAGCTCACGGGGAGATCATCACATGGGTCGGGCGACTCCCGTACTACTGGGAGTCGCCTTTCGGGCAGGTGTTCGTCCATGCCGGAATCGATGAGGAGGCCGCGGACCTATGGCGCGTGGGCACCCCGCCGGAGTGGTTTACCGCGATGCTGCCGATGTATGCCGGCGAGCACTTCGACCTCGACGTCATCGCAGGCCACGTCACCACCGAGACCGTCAGCGGTATCTCCGGGTACCGGGGGGTCTGGTTCGACGGCGAGAGCCACTACTATGTCGACTCCAACGTCATGGAGCACGGCGAGGTCGCGGTGCTGACCTACGACTCGGAGACCGGAAGGTACTCGGGACCGGGACTAGACTGAGGATAAGGCCCTCAGGCTCTCGGTTTTCTCCTCTGCTAGCATTTCGAGTTCAGGGCGTATGCGGTGGGTGGATAATGGATTCACTTCGATGGCGGCGTTGACGGGAGCAGCCATGGCGATGTGCGAGATCGAGTTCGATGAGGGCGAAAGGGGCTTGATTCAGGGCCATGCGGACGCCGCGGGCATGTCCTTTTCCGAGTTCGTGAGGAGTGCCGCGCTCGAGAGGGCTGAGGACATGGCGGACATCAAGGCCTACGACGAGGCCTTGAATGGGGATGACGGCACCCGCTACCCGATGGAAGAGGTCGTGCGCATGGCGGAGGAGGCCGAGTGATGGTCCGCACGCATCATATCCCCTTCGAACGAGGGGCCCATGTATAACAGTGCCTGCGCGATCTTGGCGTGGACCCCGAAACTCTTGAACGAGTCCGACTCGCCGGATAGCGATTCGATGGACTGGAAGAATGCAAGGAATGCCAACCTCTTCGATTCCTTCGAGCGCAACGTGCTAAGCCGTCGGTTTCTCCTCGGCATCCTGCTCGAACTTGACAAGGGCGTCGGATATCTGTCTGCTGGTGGGAAGCGCGAAGCGCTCTCTGCGCGACACGATCTCATCGAACATCGGGACAACGAACGCCCGGACCTTCGCCTCTTGGAACTGCGATGGGAGCGTTTCCTCCATCAGCGCCTTGAACTCTTCCGGCTTTACGCCGTCTAGGACAGCAAGCAGCTCGTCCATCTCATGCCCATCGAGCAGGTACTCGACCGCCATGCACGACACCATGGCGTTGAAGTACCGCCCAAAAGACGCGCCGTCGCCCTCGAACAGTATCCCGCCGACTGCGCCCGCGGCCGCCGTGCCGACCGTTCCGCCGACCATACCGCCCGCGAGGCCGACGATGGTCCCCACGCCGGGCGACACCGCCGTGCCGGCCGCGGCGCCGACCTTCGCTGCCGCGACACCCGCCGCGGCAGCGCCGGCGATTCCCCCGGCGATCGAGGTGGCGAGGCATGCCATGTTCTGGGCGTACTGGGCTTCACTCGCCTTGCCCTGTAAGAGCTTGTAGGTCTCGGGGACCGAGAACACGGCGAGGGTCACCGCTGCCGAGACGGCATTGCCCCTTAGCATCTTCGCGAGCTGCTTGGAGGCGGCCGCCCCGCTGATGGCGGTCTTGCCCGTAAGAGCGCGCAGGCCGTTGACGATTGTGGCGGACGCCTTGAATCCGAGCTTGCCGACCACCGCCTGGCTGGGCGCCATCAAAGCGTTGGAAAGCCCCGCTCTGGAGAGCTGCGAGACGACCATGTGCTGGGCAAAGGACAAGCCGAAAACCTGGACGCCGGCAGCGATGCCCGCCTGGACGGCACCGGTGATGTCCCTGGTCTCCCTGTACGCCATGAACGTCGTCACTAGAAACGACAGGCCGAATGCGCAGGAGCATGTGACCGCGCCGGTCGCGGCGTCATAGGTCACCGATTCCACCGTTCCCGGCTTGGTGAGGTTCACCGCCTGGTCGTATGTGAGCTTGCCTTTGCGAACTATCTTCTCGGCGTCCTTGGGGTCGCTGACGCCGGGGACCTTGCCTTGGCTAATCTTCTTCTCAAAACCGCGGAGCACCTGCTGGTACTGGTCTTTCGGAACCTCGAGCTGCATCGGCGTGCCGTCTTTCGTTAGGTAGCGATACTGATGGCTGCTCGGATCGAAGCATGCCTCGAGGGAGCCGCGTGCTGTCTTGTAGTACTTGGTCTGGATCAGAACGCCGTCGACACATCGGTCGGCGCCGTTCTTCACGTTGTCCCTCCCCAGAATCTCGGCCTGGTGGCCCTGGAGCCTGTCGATGATGTTGTTCGCTTCCTCGGCGAGTTCTCCGTGGCCCGCGGGGTTGTTGACCGCGGCCCGCTGCTCGACGAAGACCTCCCCGTTGCCGTTGATGGTCGCCGCCGCCGCGACTGCCGCGGCTTTGACCGCCGTATCGTCCACCGTGGCAAGCTCGCTGTCGATGCCGGCGGCGCGGTCATCCTCAAGGTCGCGGAGCGCCTTGCAGCGGGATACGAACTGGCTCCGGCACGCTTCGTCGACGGTGAGCGCAAGGTTGTTTTCACCGTCGGAGATGAAGGAGCCGGGTTCGAAGTACGCCCACTCGAAGTAGAAAAGGCGAGACTGCCTCTTTTCCTTCCCCGGGACGGCGAACGCGTCGGCATCTGCCTTGATGTAGATGCCCTTTTCGGTCATGGCGATGCCGCTGGGCCTGAGGTCAAACTCGGCGTCGGCCCAGATGACGGTTTGTTCCCTTGGTATCGGGAAGGCTGACTTCACTTTGGCGGTATTGGCTTCCGTCAACGGGAGCGGAGACTCCTGGAACGAGTCGAGTAGCTCCTGTGCGCGGGTGCCCTCAATCGCCCTCAGGGCTTCCTGCACCTTGGGCGCGTACTCCGCCTTCTCCGTATCGAGTCTTTCAGCCTCTATTTCATCGAGGGCGGCCTTCGCCTCGCCCGCCACCCCTGCGACCGCAGCGCCCGCCGTTGTCACCGCGTCCACGATCGCGGCGCCTGCCGCTGCTGCCACCCCAGATGCCCCCTCGGCAATCATGGCCGTCGCCTCGCCGGCGGTCTTAGTGGCCCTCTGAATCTCTCGCAGCGGGTCGAAGCCTTTGTCGAATATGCTCATGGACGATTCTTTCTCGTGGGCGAACAGGCAGTTCGAATCGCGTTGTTTCTCATACGAGCGTTATTATACTTTGCGGTTTATGCCTGCGACCCTCCCCTGTCGCCGGTATTGCCGCTGCGGCATGACAAGCCGCGTCTCCCGCACCACATCGTACGCTCCCGCATGCAATATCAATCCCCATACGAAGGGAGTGTCGCATATGCATGCAGCGGCGCGGAACCTTCGGGGGGGGGTATCTCCTAGGAATACCCGCCTCCGAGGGCAATCGATTATCGAGTACGTACTGATTGCGGCCGTCATCGGTCTTGTGATTGTGTTCGCGGGGCCCGGTGTGGCCGGCGCGATCAGAAACCAGTTTAACCAGGTGACTAACACGGTGGACTCCGGCACCGAGGGAGATAACTTCATCTCGGCCGAGGAGAAGGCCTACCGCGAGACGATGAAGACCGTCGCACAGAAAGAGGCCAAAGACTGGACCCTCGACGAGCAGAAGGCGGCGGCCACCGACATCGCCAGGAACGGCACGTCGTCTGTGGTCTATGCCAAGGCCGAGGCGGCGATGAAGGCGAGGACAAATTGGTCGGTCAAGCTCACGAACGGAAAGACCCTAACCTATCGCATTATCGGCATCAACCACGACGACCTCGCCGACGGTAGCGGCAAAGCTGGACTCACGTTCCTCACCACATCGACGAATATCAGCTCCCGTATGAACGCGACGGACACCAACGCCGGCGGCTGGGAGAAGTCCGAGCTCCGCGCGAAGATAAACTCCGGCGAGATCTGGAACCTCATGCCGTCCGACTTCCAGTCCAAGGTGAAACCGGTCAGGAAGCTCACGAACAACGTAGGTGGGGACAGCGCGAACAAGGATGCCGCCGTCGCGACCACCGTTGACAAGCTGTTTCTGCTCAGCTATTCCGAGATCGTCCCGACATCGTATTGGGCGGAAAGTGACCCTTGGACCTCCTCCGAGGGCACCCAGTACGAGGCGTTCAAGGGGAATGTCACGAATAACTATTCGAGTAACGATTGCCTAGTGTTTGGTGGCTATTGGTGGGAGCGTTCGGTGACTCCGGACCGCTCTACGAACTTCCTCTATGTCGGCACCTACGGCGATCCGTCGAACAGCTACGGCGGCGCGTCGACCTCGTATTGCGTCTGCCCCGCTTGGTGTTTCTAGTCATTTGGATAAAGGCCCGCGCGATCCCGTGCGGGCCTTTTTTGGCTCCCGCACGAACGTTTTGAGGTTCGTGGCACGGGTAATCGGGTTGAGGGTAAACGGGGTCATACAGCGGCTCTCAGAGCGCCTGGCGCGCTTCGCCGCCATTACCTCTTCGGCGTCCTCGTGTAGAGCCCATCCCGCTTGGCGTTTCGCTGCGACAGCCAACTTGTCAACCGATCAAGTGAACTACTGGAATAAATACAGCGACACGCTTGTTCGTTACAGTTGCTATATCTGCGTAAATCGCCGCGATAAATATGGCCTGTACTCGGCTGTATACCAGCTACGCGTATGTAGATTCATATCGCGTTAATAAATCGGCTCAAGCGTGTGCAAAACGCGCAAGTAACCGCAAAAAGCGATTATCGCGTAGGTAGATTATTGGCACCCTGTTGCTTAATCAAAATTAAGCAATTGCTTAAAACAAAAAAGGTCAGGCACTAGGTGCCTGACCTGCAAACTTCTGGTCGGGACGACTGGATTCGAACCAGCGACCCCTTGACCCCCAGTCAAGTGCGCTACCAAGCTGCGCCACGTCCCGAAGCTTATGTTTGTTGCTCTGCTCTCGCTCGCAACAGGGAGTATAGTAACCCGAAACTTTGTCCTTGTGCAAGAACTTTTTTACAAATTTTGAAGCAAGTCTAAAATTGTAACTGCGAGCTGGGGTTTTGTTAGTACGGGAAGTTCTTGCGTGCCCGCTGTACTTACTATCCAGGCCTTGTTGGTATCGGTCCCAAAGCCCGAATCGGCGCGCGAGACATCGTTGGCGATAATGGCATCGCAACCCTTGCGCACGAGTTTGCGCTGCGCGTACTCCACGACGTTATCGGTCTCGGCCGCAAAGCCGATCACACGGCGATCGCCCTTTTGGCGTGAGAGTTCGGCCAGGATGTCAACGGTCTCGACGAGCTCAATTCGATCCAGGCGCTCGTTGGCCTTTTTGAGTTTATGGTCCGCCGGGGCAGCAGGCGTGTAGTCGGCGACGGCGGCGGCACAAATGGCCGCGTCGGCCGTCTGAAAGGCGCTCAGCGCCGCCTGGAGCATTTCCGCGGCGGTTTGTACGCGCACGCACGCTACACCGCGGGGAACGTCGAGCGATGTCGGTCCCAGCACGAGCGTGACGGCGGCACCGCGGCGCGCGGCCTCCCCCGCCAGGGCGATGCCCATCTTGCCCGATGACCGGTTGCCAATGAAGCGCACGGGGTCGATCGGCTCGTGCGTGGGGCCGGCGGTGATCACGATGCGCTTGCCCACAAGGTCCTGAGGAGCGGGGTCGAGCAGCTTGCAGACGGCCTCGACGATGTCCTCGGGCTCGCTCATGCGTCCCGTGTCCACATCGCCACAGGCAAGGTAGCCGCTACCCGGACCCACAACGTGGACACCGCGCTCACGCAGCGTGGTCATGTTGGCCTGCGTGGCCGGCGCCTTCCACATGCCATTGTTCATGGCCGGTGCGACCACGATAGGACGCGGCGTGGCAAGCAACGTAGTGGAGATGAGGTCATCGGCGATGCCGTTGGCCATCTTAGCGATGATATTGGCCGTCGCGGGCGCCACGACCACCAAATCGGGCTCCTGCGCCAGCGAGATATGGTGGATGGGGTCGGAGGGGTCGTCGAACAGACCCACAGCGACCGGCTCGCCCGTGAGCGCGCGAAAGGTGAGCGGGCCCACAAACTCCGTGGCATGCTCGCTCATAACGACCTTAACGCGGGCGCCGCGCTTTTGCAGCAGGCGCACGATATTGCACGACTTATAGGCGGCGATCCCGCCGGTAACGCCCAGCAGGATCGTTTTTCCCTCAAGTTGCATTGAATTGTCGGGTGCCGTCGTCATTGTTAGGCTTCCTTGTTGGGGAGCACGAGCAGGCGGTGGCAGTACGGGCAGTGCGTAATCTCACTACCGTCGTGGTTGAGGTCGCTCATGGACGACGCCTGCAGCGCGGTGTGGCAGACCGTGGGGATGTTGCCCTTGATGGTCTCGACGGCCAGGCCACGGAACTGCTTGAGTAGACGCTCGTAGTCGGTGAGCACGTCGGTCGGCAGCGTGGCGGCGAGCGCGGTGCGCTCCTTGGTGGCGGCATCAATCTGGGCCTGCAGGTCGGCGGCCTTGGCACGGGCGGCCTTGGTGTCGGCCATTACGCCCTCCTCGAATTTGGCGATGATGGCCTGCGCGCGAGCCTCACGGTCGAGCGCCTCCTTGTGGGCGACAACGACATCCTTGCGGGTGTGCTCAATCTTGTCCAGTCGCTTGGCCAGGGTGGCGAGCTCGTTTTCCAGATCCTGGATCTCGCGGTAGTCAGAGCCGTCGACGTGGCGTTTCTTGGCGGCCTCGATGGCGTTGTTGGTCTGGATCTCGGTGGTGTTGAGATCGTCCAGCTCAATGTCGAGGTCCTTGCGCTGAGCATAGAGCTTGGTCATTTCGGACTTAAGCTTTACATAGGTTTTGCGCTTTGAGGCGAGCTCCTTGAGCTCCGGCATATTGGCAAGTTCGCTCTTGTTGCGGGCGAGCTCCAAATCGATCTGTTGCAGCTTGAGTAGCGTAGCGCCGGCGCTCATAAGTTCTCTCCTTTTGTCACAGTCCACCATTGGCAAGGGTTCAGTATTTTAATCGCATGACGGGGGTCGACCCCGGCGTCAACCGCAGAGTTCATCAAGATATCCACGAACGGCTCCTCGGAGCGATCGTGGCCGAGCAAGATCACGCTCAGCCCGCGCAAGGCAAGGTCTTGCGCCACGTGATAGCCCGCCTCGCCCGTCACGATGACATCCGCACCGGCGGCGATGGCAAGCTCGCCAAAGTCGCCGAGGGAGCCGCCCAGAATGGCAACGGTGCGGCACGGGCGCTCGGCATCGCCCCATACGCGTGGGTCGCTTCCGAAGGCCGTGGCAGCACGGGCGGCAAGATCGCACAGCGTGCACGGGTCGTTGAGAGTCGCAAGCGCGCCCAGGCCGGTCGACTCGGGGTCGTCCGCGTGCTCCAGCGAGCTAACGGGCACGGCGTTCAGCAGCTTGCATAGACAGGCACGCGCCTCGTGCGAGCGGTCCAGGTTGGTGTGGAGCGAGATAATGCTCACCCCGCAGCGGGCCGCCTCGTAGAGCGCCGCGCTGCACTGGGGGCGCGTTGCGCTGGGCGGGCAAAACGACTCGGGCGCCTTGATGTAGACGGGATGATGCGTGAGCAACACGTTGGTTCCGGCTTCCAAGGCGCGCTGCACGTTGTTCCTGGTAGCGTCAAGCGCGCAGGCAACGCCGCGGATCTCGTCGTCGGGGTCGCCAACGGATAAGCCTACGTGGTCCCAGGGCTCGGCGTCCGTCTTGGGATAGCGTGCCAGCAGGGCGCGCTCAAGCTCGGCGACGATCATGCGGCACCTACAATCGAGAGCAGCGTCTGGGCAAAGTCGTCCAGATCGCTCGGATTCACGCGGTCATCGAAGGAGATGCGCAGTGCGCCCAGCGCCTGCTCGCGACCAATGCCCATGGCGCTCAGCACGTGGCTCGGGTCCATGCTGCCGCTTGAGCAAGCCGATCCGGCCGACACCTCAAAACCGGCGGCGTCGAGCTTGATGATGAGCTCCTCGGAGTCCATGCCGTCAATATAGATCGATACCATGCCGGGTAGACGGTCGGCCTGCGTGTAGTCGCCCATGGTGGCGTGAATGCGCGGATGGGCCGTGAGCGTGGCGTAGAGCTTGTCGGACAAGGTCTGCAGCGTGGCGCGCTCCTGAGCCACATGGGGCGCCAGAGACGAGGCGGCAGCGGCAAAGGCCAGCTGCGTGCGCAGGTCCTGCGTGCCGGCACGACGTCCGGCTTCCTGTCCTCCGCCAAAGATGCGGGGGCGCAGCGGCGTGCGGCTTTTTAGGTATAGCGCGCCGGAGGCTACGGGGCCGCCAATCTTGTGTGCTGCAACGGTCATAGCATCGACGCCCAGCTCGGTCACATCGAGCGGAATATGCAGATAGCCCTGGATGGCATCGGTGTGGAACAGGGCGCCCGCGGTGTGCGCAGCCGCGGCAAGCTCGCGGATAGGCTGTACCACACCGGTCTCGTTGTTGGCGGCCATGATGCTCACGAGCGCGACGTCGTCGCCCAACAAGTCGCTCAGCGCGGCAGGCTCGATGTAGCCCGCACGGCAGGGCTGCACCAGGTCGACGGTAAAGCCCGCGGCTCGCAGCAGCGATAGGTTGTCCAGGATCGAATCATGCTCGATCGCAGACACGATCGCGCGCTCGCGCTTACGATCGCGCTGACGAGCACCCTCGGCAAGTCCGAGGAGCGCCAGCTGGTTGGCCTCGGTACCGCCGTTGGTTAGGACAATCTCGGACGGGCGAACGCGCGCGCCAAAGCTGCGGGCGATCTCGCGGCGTGCAACCTCCAGACGTGCGGCAGCCTTGCGGCCGAGCGAGTGCAGCGAGTTGGGGTTGACGCCTGCAAGCTCGCTTTCGTCGTACTCGCGCTGCGCAAGGAGCGCCTCGGCGCGCATGGGCGTCGAGGCGGCATAGTCAAGATTCACGGGTATGCGGTTTTGACCTGCGGTCATAAGGGTTTATGCCTCCTGTGCGGCCTCGTTGCCCAGCTTCTGCAGCAGCGCAACCTCGGCGGCGGGATCTTCGGACTTAAATACGGCGGAGCCGGCCACCAGGACCTCGGCACCGGCCTTGACGACCTCGGCAATGTTTTTGGAAGAGATACCGCCGTCGACCTCGATCATGGGCGACACGCCGTGGCGCTCGCACATGGCCTTGAGCTCGTGGAGCTTATGCAGCGTGCCCGGGATAAAGCTCTGGCCGCCAAAGCCGGGGTTCACGCTCATGAGCAGCACCATGTCGACGACCTCGATGATGCTCTCGAGCACGCAGACGGGAGTGGCGGGGTTGAGCACCACGCCGGCCTTGACGCCGCGTTGCTGTAGGTGCGTGAGCGTGCGGTGCAGGTGCGTGGAGGCCTCGTAGTGAACGGTGATCATATCGGCGCCGGCGTCGGCGTACCAATCGACGGTCTCGTCGGGGTTCGACACCATCAGGTGCGCGTCGACCGGCACCTTGGTGGAGCGCTTGACGGCCTTGAGGATATCGACGCCAAAGGTGAGGTTGCCGGTAAAGTGACCGTCCATGACGTCGAAGTGCACATAGTCGGCACCGGCGATCTTGTCGAGCTCGCCCTTGAGGTTGGCCATGTCAGCCGAAAGGACGGACGGAGCGATTTTGATGGAACCCATGGTAGTAGCCTTTCTGCGCTAGTCGGTGAGTCCGTAGAACTCTTGAGAGGGGACGCGGTCGGTAAGGATCTCGAGCGCCCTATCCAAAGTAACACCGTTGTAGAGCGTTTGCTCCACGGCAAAGGTGAGCGGAATGTCTACGCCCAGCGAACGGGCGAGCTCGCTCACGCTGCGGGCGGCGACGGCGCCCTCGACCACCATATGCGTGCGCGCCTGGTACTCGTCGAGCGATACGCCGTGGGCAAACTCGTAGCCGAAGGTGCGGTTGCGCGAATGCTCGGAGGTGCAGGTGGCAATAAGGTCACCCATGCCGGCAAGACCCATGCAGGTCAAGGCCTGGCCGCCGCGGGCGTGCACCAGTCGGCTGATTTCTGCGAGGCCGCGCGTCATGATAAGGGCGAGCGTGTTGTCACCCGCGCCGGTACCGGCGGAGATGCCGCACACGATGGCGATGACGTTTTTCATGGCGCCGCAAACCTCGACGCCGGTCATGTCCTGCGATAGGTAGATGCGGAAGGCCGTGGATAGGAGCAGGTCCTTAAAGGTCTCCCCTACCTGCGAGCCTTTGCTGGCGATGACGGCGGCGGAAAGTCCGCCGCGGCATATCTCCTCGGCATGGTTGGGGCCCGAGAGCGCCGCCACACGCGCCTCGTTGCCGATCTCGCTGGCGATGACCTCGCTCATGAGCATGCCGGACTCGGGCTCAATGCCCTTGGTAAGGCACAGGACCGGCGTCCCGTCTGCGATGAACGGCGCCGCCTGGTGGCAGACGCCACGCAGGTGCGTCGAAGGCACGGCAAAGATGATCGCATCGGCACCGTCGAGCGCCTGGGCCAGGTCCGTCGTGGCGACAACGTTTTCCGGCAGCACGTAGTCCACCAGATAGCGCGGGTTGCGGTGCTCGCCGTTAATGCCGGCGGCCGTCTGCTCACTATGGGCCCACATGGTCACGCGCTCGGCTCGCGCGGCGGCAAGGCCGGCGACGGCGGTTCCCCAGGAGCCGGAGCCAATCAGCGCAACATTCATGACTCTCTCCTACTTATCGTCGGGCTCGGTGACGCGCTTGGTAAACGAGAGCTTGGATTCCTTGCCCGTCATGAGCTTTTTGATGTTTGCGCGATGGGCCCACACCACGGTGATGCCGATCATCGCCATGCAAAACTTGAGCCCCAGGCTGCTGTACGGAAAGACCGCGCAGGCGGCGATGGGAAGACCGATGGCCGCGGCAAGCGAGCCCACCGACACATACTTGGTGATGGCGACGGCCACGATAAACATGCCCAGCAGCGAAAGTCCGATGGGCCAGTACCAGGCGAGTATGACGCCCAGCCCCACGGCAATGCCCTTGCCGCCACGGAAGTTGAGGTAGGGCGAGAATATGTGGCCCCACACGGCAGCCAGGCAAATGACGCCGAGCATCCAGTCGCCGGCGGCACCGGGAGCCATGATGCTCACCGGGAAGCCATAGCCCACGCTCGCGATGAGCGGACGCGCGATAAGGACGCAGATGGCGCCCTTCAAGCAGTCGAGCAGCAGCGTGAGCGCCGCGACCTTGGGACCGGCTACGCGCAGGGCGTTGGTGGTGCCGATGTTGCCGGAGCCCGCCTTGCGAATATCCGTGTGGTTGAACACACGGCCCAGGATCAGGCCAAACGGAATCGCTCCGATAAAGAACGAGACCACGGCGCAGATGGCGGTCAGCAGAATCGGATTATGCATCCTTTTGCTCCTTCTTCCTAAAGAAGAGTCGAATGGGCGTGCCGGAAAAATCGAAGGTCGAGCGCATACGGTTCTCCACATAGCGCTGGTAGGTGTCGTTGACCAGGTCGCTGTGGTTGACGAAGAACGTAAACGTCGGCGGGTTGACGCCCGTCTGGGTCACGTAGTGCATGCGCAGGCGACGCTTGCCGTCCACCACGGTGTGGCCAAACTCGCGCAGGTCGGTGAGGAAGGTGTTGAGGCGCGAGGTGGTGATCTTTTGCGAGCGCGTCTTCTCGGCGGCGTCGACCATCGCCCAGATCTTCTCGACGCTACGGCCAGTCAGGGCCGAGATGCGCAGGTACTGGGCCCAGGGAGCCATGACGCCCAGACGGCGGTCGACGGTCTCCATGCAGGCCTCGCGCTTGCGGTCGTCGTCGAGCAGATCCCACTTGTTGAGCAGAACGACGATGGCGCAGCCGCGTTCGATGGCAAGACCCATGACCTTCTGGTCCTGCTCGGTAACGCCCACGGAGGCGTCGACGACGAGCAGTGCCACGTCGGCACGGTCGATGGCGCGCAGGCCGCGGACCATGGAGTAGTACTCGATGTTCTCGTACACGGTGCTCTTCTTGCGAATGCCCGCGGTGTCGACCATGCGGTAGTGCTTGCCGTTGCGCTCCACGACGGTGTCGATGGCGTCGCGCGTCGTGCCAGCAATGTTGGACACGATAGAGCGGTCGGCACCCAGGATGCGGTTGAACAACGAGGACTTACCGGCATTGGGGCGGCCGATGATGGCGACGTTCAGCGCGTCGGGGAACTCGTCGGCGACCTCGTCCTCCTCCTCGGGCAACAGGGCAACGATGTCGTCGAGCAGGTCGCCCGTGCCGTGGCCGTGCAGGGCCGATAGCGGCGTTGGCTCGCCGATGCCGAGCGAATAAAACTCCCAGATGCTGTCGTTTTCGCGATCGGGGTTGTCGAGCTTGTTCACCAGCAGAAAGACCGGCTTGTCGCAGCGCTTGAGCATGCGGGCGACCGACTCGTCCTCCTCGGTGACGCCGGTGCGGCCGTCGACCACAAATAGGATGACGGCGGCTTCCTCGGCGGCGGCGAGGGCCTGGTCGCGGATGGACGTGGCAAAGACGTCATCGCTCTTGAGCGGCTCGATGCCACCCGTGTCGACGATGGTGAACTCGCGGCCGTTCCAATCGGCCGTGTGGTAGGAGCGGTCGCGCGTTACGCCGCGGGACTCATGGACGATGGCGTCCGAGGTCTGGGCCAGGCGGTTAACGAGCGTGGACTTGCCCACGTTGGGGCGTCCGACGACGGCGACGATAGGTTTCATCTGCACTCCTTTAATGGGTTGGGTCAGCGGAATTAGTAGAGTCTGCGGGCACAATGCCAAGGATATGCTCCAGGGTATCGAGCAGCTCATGCGGCATGGTCGATACCACATGAACCTCGGCGCCGCGAGCTTCAAGGCTTGCGAGTAAATCGTCACGATGATACTCGTCAAGCGTCATGCCGTCAGCGTTGAACATGAGCTTAGGCACAAAGAGCATAACCCCCGAGAGGTCCTGCGGCAGCTGCTCCAGAATGTCGCAGGCGACGATGAGGCCGGTGACGTCCACGTTGCCGCCAAAGTAACGGTTTTCGATAGCCGTGACGGTGCCGGCAAGGCCCCGTGGCGACTCCACAAAGCGCGCCACGGTGTCGCGCGCGCTGGTGCCGGAGAGGCACAGGAGGCGCTGGCCACGGGCGGCGATTGCCTCGCGAACGCGGCGCAGACGCTCGGCATCGGCGGTGAGCACATCGTCAGTCTCGTCCAGATACGAGCGAATCATACCGATGCCGTCGTAATACTGCGGGTAGCCGTCGTAAAAATCGGCCTGGGGTGGCTCGATGCCGGCGTCCAGATAGAACTCGTCGCTCATCTGGAAGGTGTGGCGGCCAAAGCGCTTGTAGGCACGATCCTGGAAGGGACGGATCATGGCAATGGTCTCGCGCGCGAGCTCGGGCTTGTCGCTGTATGACCAGGTAAAGCGCCTCTGGTGCTTGGTAAAACCGAGCGGCACGATGCCCAGGCTCGTGATCTGCTCGTGTTCCTCGCAAAAGCGTAGGGTCTTTTGCAGCTCCTCGCCGTCGTTCATGCCGGGGCACAGCACAATCTGCGCATGAATCTCGATGCCGGCGGCCATGATGGTCTCGAGCACGTCCATGCCGCGCTGGGCGTTGCGGCCCATCATGCGGCGGCGGACGTCGGGGCTTACGGCATGGACCGACACGTTCATGGGACTCATGTTGCGGTCGATAACGTTTTGCACGTCCTCGTCGGAAAGGTTCGTGAGCGTGACAAAGTTGCCCTGCAAAAAGCTCAGGCGGTAGTCGTCATCGCGAATATACAGCGTGGAGCGGCCGCCCTTGGGCAGCATGGTCATAAAGCAGAACACGCAGGCGTTCACACAGGTACGCATGCCGTCAAAGATAGGGCCGTCGAACTCAAGGCCCCAGTCCTCGCCGGGAAAGCGATCGAGCTCGACGGGGGTGACGGTGCCGTCGCGCGGGTCGAGAACCTCTAGGTCGACGGTGTCCTCGTCGGCCTCCCAGAGCCACACGATCATGTCGGTCAGCTGCTCGCCGTTGACCGTGAGTACGCGCATGCCCGGCTCGATACCCACATCCCATGCGGGCGATTCGGGACGCACGTTCTTTACGAGCGCACCCTCACCCGGCTCGGGGTCGCGGCTGCGCCCGTAATCGGCCACCTCGGCGGCGTATGCGGGTACGGTCTGGTCCATGATTAGCGACAAAGCTCCTTGATGCGCGCAACGGTGCGTTCGATGTGTTCTTGCGGAGTTGAGGCTCCGGCGGTGATGCCGATGTGGCGCGCGTTGGCAAACCATGCGGCCTCGAGCTCGGAGGCTTCCTCGATGTGATGGGTATGCTCGCAGACATCGGCACAAATCTGTGCCAGGCGGCGCGTATTGCCCGAATTTTTGCCGCCCACGACGACCATGCAATCACAGCGGTTGGCAAGGGTTGCGGCCGCCTGCTGGCGCTCGCTCGTGGCAGCACAGATGGTGTTGATCACGCGTAGTTCCTGCACACGCGGAGTGATGGAGGCCACGACCTCGGCCAGGTTCTGCGCGGTTTGGGTGGTCTGCACAACCAGGCCCACCTTGCCCTTGAGCGGCAGCGCGTCCGCATCGGCGGCGCAACTCACGACCTGCGCGTCATCGCCGGCGTGGCCCAGGATGCCCTCGACCTCGGGGTGGCCCGGCTCGCCCACGACGATCACACGGTAGCCCTCGCGCACCAGGCGCTCGGCCGCCACATGGACCTTCTTGACGTAGGGGCAGGTGGCATCGACCACGGTAAGGCCGCGCTCGCGAGCAGCCTCGATGACCTGCGGCACCACGCCGTGCGCGCGAATGACCACGGTGCCCGATGCGGCGTCGTCCAAGGTGTCTGCCAGACCGACGCCTGCTTCGGCAAGCTCGCGCACCACGATAGGGTTATGGATGAGCGGACCCAGCGTGTGGACCTGAGCGCTCTCCCCTGCCTGCGGCGCGGCGGCCAGCGCCATGTCGAGTGCACGCTGCACGCCGTAGCAGGTGCCGGCATGCGCTGCGATCTCGATGGTGGGGAGGACCTCCTCAGCGGCGGTCGCGGCGGTATTCATGACGTTCTCGCCCATGGCTAGAACCTGCCGGGGTGCTCGGCGCACAGGTCGTCGCGCATGGCGTAGACGCGGCTCATGGCCTCGGACTCAAACCATGCCAGGCGCTCCTTGCGCTTGAGCTCGGCCGGTGCATCGGATAGCGAGATGGCCTTGCCTGCACGGATCCAGCACTTTTTGGGGCGCATGAGCTTTTTGCCCGCGGGCGTGATATCGGACCAGCCGCAGATGGCGAGCGGGTTGACGGGTGCCTTGCCCATCTGGGCAATGAGCGCAAAGCCGCCGTGGACCTCGGGCTTGATCTCGCGCGAGCGGATGCGCGTGCCCTCGGGGAAGATCAGGACGTCCTCGCCGCGCTGCAGTGCATGCTGGGCGGCGCGCAGGCACTTCATGTCGGCGGTGCCGCGCTCGACGGGAATGCCGCCCACGCGGCTAAAGGCCCAGCGCACGATCTTGCTCTTGGCAAACTCGGACTTAAAAATGGGGCGAATGCGGCGGCCGCCAAAGAATAGCGCCGTCTCTACAGCCAGGAGCTCGGCCATCGAGGTGTGGTTGCAGATGACCACGCTGCCGCGGCCTTCCTGGCGCTCAAACAGCAGGTCGCTGTCCTCTACCTTCCAGCGCCACATGAGCTTGGAGAAAGCCCAAAGGATGCCCATGACCACAAAGACGGTGCCACGGATGAGCACGGGGAACTCGGCATAAGGCGCGTTGTAGTAATCCTCGGGCGTCTGTTTAAACAGGCGCATGAGCTACCTCCTTTGGTTGATGAGGTCCTCGATTATCGAGACGACCTCGTCGATGGTATGTGCGGTGGAGTCGACATGCACGGCGTCCTCGGCGGGCACGAGCGGCGCGACCTCACGGCTGCTGTCGAGTTTGTCGCGCTGCTTGAGGGCGTCGAGGGTCTCGTCGACCTCGGCCTCGAGCTGCTCTTGGGTGAGCGGCTGGGTGTCGTTTTGGTGGCGCTGCAGCACGCGGCGACGGGCGCGCTCGCGCGGATCGGCGGTCAGGAACACCTTGACCTGCGCGTTGGGGAACACGACGGTGCCGATGTCGCGGCCCTCGGCCACGATGTCGCGGTCCTCGGCGGCGCGACGCTGATGGATGAGCATGGCCGCGCGTACGCCCGGGTAGGCCGAGACCTTGGAGACGTTGGCGTCCACCTGCGGGGTGCGAATGGCAGCCGAGGCGTCCGCGCCGTCGATGGTCAGGCGCGTGTCCTCGCCGGTGCCGTTAGTAAAGCGGATCTCGATCTGCTCGGCGAGGGAATCGATGGCTGCCTCGTCGTTCAGGTCGATGCCGCGGTCGAGCGCGGCGAAGGTGACGGCGCGATACATGGCGCCCGTGTCGAGCTTGTTAAAGCCCAGCTGGCGGGCGATCTCCTTGGCGATGGTGGACTTGCCGGAACCGGCGGGGCCGTCGATGGCGACGATCATGCAATGCTTCCTTTCGGTGGTTGACGTGCTGGTATGGGACGCGGGCGCTGCGGCTTGGCGGGCTGGCTAGCCCGTGTAGCGCTCGCGGTAGGTGTTGCGCTTGGGCGCGGAGCCGTGGCTGCCGTGGTGACGCGTGCGGGTCGCGGGGTTGGCCGCCGGCGCGGCGGCGCGCTTGGCGCCGGCCTGCTTGGGCGGGATGCCGCCGGCCTTGAGGATCTGTACCTCGCGGTCGGTGAGTTCGCGCCACGAGCCCTTGGCCACGTCTTTGAGCTCCAGGCCGGCAAAGTTACAGCGGTGCAGGCGGATCACCGGGTGGTGGATCTTGCTCAGCATACGCTTGACCTGGTTCTTGCGCCCCTCGCGGATGATGACCTCCACGGCGGTTGTGCCGGGCTTCACACCCTGCGGAGCCACGGCCTCGGCCTCGCGCGCGGTAATGACGCGGCAGATCGCCGGCTGGCACAGGCCATCGTCGAGCTCGATGCCGCGGCGCAGCGGTTCCAAGTCGCGATCGGTCAGGTGGCCGTCCACGAGCGCCTGGTAGGTCTTGTAGACGTGCTTGCTGGGGTGCAGCAGGTCCTGCGACAGGTCACCGTCGGTGGTAAAGAGTAAAAGGCCCGTGGTGTCGCGGTCCAGGCGGCCCACCGGGAAGAGCCCCGGAAAGCGGTCGCGCGGGACCAGGTCGGCCACGCAGGGGCGCTCCTGCGGATCGCTCATGGTGGTGAGATAGCCGGTCGGCTTGTAGAGCATCAGGTACACGGCGCCCTGGTTGAGCTTGACGGGCATGCCGTCAACCTCGATATGGTCGCGGTCCACATCGACCTTGGTGCCCAGTTCGGTCGCGACTTGGCCGTTGACAGTCACGCGGCCGGCGGTCATCAGGTCCTCCGAGCCGCGGCGGCTCGCAACACCCGCGCGCGCCAAAAAGCGCTGCAGGCGCATCGTGTGTGGGTAGACGGGCTGGGAGACGGACTCGTGCGTATCCGCGTTGGGCGCTGTGCCGCCGGCGGCGTGTGAGGTACGCGTCTCCCCTGCTTCGCTAGTCCTCGTCATGCGTATCCTCCGCAGCGTCGTCGGTGGCAAGTGTTTCCTCGCCACCGACTGCCTCGACATCCTCAACATCGGTATCCAGCAGCTCGCGCTCTTCGTCCAGGTCCTCGACCTGCTCCTCGAGCGTAGACTGAATGCTGCGGCCGCTCAGGCGCTCGCGGATAAATTGACGCGACTGCTCGTCGGGGGCAAACTGCTCCAGATCGGGCAGGTCGCGGGTGGAGCGCAGACCGAACTTCTCCAAAAAGGCGTTGGTCGTGCCGTAAATGATGGCCTGACCGCGCTGGGGGTCGCGGCCGAGCTCGCGCACCAGACCCTTGTCAACGAGCGACGCGATGACGCCGTCGGAGTTGACGCCGCGGATGCCCTTGACCACCTCGCGCGTGACGGGCTGATGGTAGGCGATGACGGCCAGAGTCTCGAGTGCCGCCTGCGACAGTTTTTGCGTATCCCAGCTCAGCACATAGGCCTCGACCACGTCATGGTAGGCGGGATGCGTAAACAGGCGCCAGCCGCCGGCGACCTCGCGCAGCTGAAAGCCGCGGTTGGCCTCCTCGTACTCAACTTTGAGCTCGGCCAAAAGCGACGCACACTCGCCCGGGGCGATATCCAGCGCATCTGCCAGCGCGGGCGCACTGACGGGATCGCTCGAAACCAGCAGGAGCGCCTCGAGGGCGCCCTTGAGGCTGTTTGCCTCTAGCGTGGAAAGGGTTGACATGGTAGCCGCTCCTATTCGGTGAGCTCGGGGCCCTCGCCGGGCACGTATGCCTCGGCGCCCTCGACGCGGTTGATGCGGATGGTTCCAAAGATCTCGTCCTGGCTCAGGGTGAGTGAGCCGCGCTTCGCGAGCTCCAGCATGGCCAGGAAGGTGACGACGAGTTGCTCGGTGGTGGCGTCGCCGTCCAGCAGCTCGCGGAAGGTGCAAGTTTGGTGCGCCATGGTAAAGCGGTCGACCGAGGCCACCGTCAGGTCGAGCGGCACGCGATGCGGCGCCACGTGCTCGGCCTCCAGCAGGAAGGTCTGGCGCTTGCCGTCAAGGTCGGCGCAGATGACGGCCAGGCCGCGCAGCGTGATACCGGCCAGGTAGTCGGGCATAAGGCCCAAAAACTCGGGGTCGGGACCGGCCACACGCGGATGCATGCGGCTTTCGGCCTGCATGCGCGCGCCAAGAGCCGCCGCCGCGCCCTTAAACTGCTTGTAGGCGATCAGGCGCTGGATCAGGACCTCGCGCAGGGCGTCGCCGTCGAGTGCGCTGAGCTCTTCGAGGTCTTCGTCAATCTCGTCATCGTCGTCGGCTTTGCGCGGGGCCTCCTGCGGCACCAGCGAGGCGGCCTTGATGTCCAAAAGGGTTGCCGCGACCAGTAAAAAGTCGCTCGCCACGTCCAGGTCCAGCGCCTCAATACGCTCGACCTCGGCCAGGTACTGCTCGGCCACCTCGCTGATAGAGATGGCGCCGATATCAACTTTTTGGCGGGTTACCAGCTGCAGCAGCAGGTCGAACGGTCCGCTGTAGACCTGCGTCGACACGCGATACGACATCTTCGACCTCCTTTGACGGCGCCTTCGCGGCGCGGTTTGGGTGCATGCTGCGACCGTTTTGCACGGCCGACCTGTAAGTTTACCCTAGATGCCGGCGATTGCGAAGTTGAGCAGCTGCTCCGCCAGCGGATACACGGTAACGTCGAAATACCGGCCGATTACATCGATGCCGGTCCACATGGGCAGCAGATACAGCACAATGATGAGTATGGGCATGGCGTATTGCTGCAGTTGGTAGTAGTTGGCGAGCGCCTTGCCTTTGAGAAACGGCACGATGATCGACGAGCCGTCAAGCGGCGGGATCGGGATGAGGTTAAAGAACGCAAGCGACAGGTTGACCACGATAAAGGTGGCGCCGAAGTTCATGATTTGGGACGCTACGGCAAAGGACATGCTGGTGTAGAGGTTGCCGTATGCTGCGTGCATGATGGCGGCCGCAAGGCACGCCAGTGCGATGTTCGATACGGGGCCGGCCGCGCTCACCAAGACCTCGTCGCGCTTGGGGTGCTTGAGGTTGTTGAGGTAGACCGGCACGGGCTTGGCGAAGGCGAACACCGGGCCGCCGGCGGCGAGCATGAGCAGCGGTAGGATGATGGTGCCAAACGGGTCAATATGGTTGAGCGGGTTGAGCGAGACGCGGCCGCGAGAACGGGCCGTCTTGTCGCCGAGCGCCCAGGCTGCGGCGGCGTGTGCGCTCTCGTGGATCACGATGCCCACGATGACGGCGACGGCGCTCGCGAGCAGGTTCATGAGGTAGCTACTGGACATGGCGCTCCCCTAGCGGACGCGGCGCGAGGCGCGCGTGAGCAGGTAGTCGGCCACAAACAGGATGACGGCCACGATGGCGTAATCCAGGCGGAACACGCCGCCGAAGGGCGATGTGATGACGCCATAGCCGGCGATGGCGGTCGGCAGCGCGCGCGAAAGCTCAACGACAAAGCCCACAATCTGCAGCTTGGCGGAGAGGCCGCTAAAGCACAGCAGCACAGTCATCGCGCTCATAAAGATGCCGCAGATGCGGCACGCGATGGCGATGATGCTCATCGCCACGGCAGCGGCCTTACGAGAGTTCACGCGCGGTCTCCTCTTCGATTTGGGTGGAAAGCTCGAGCCATTCGTCCTCGAGCTTGGGCAGCTCTTGCTTAAGCCCGTTATATTCCCCCAGCGCGGCATTGAACTTATCCTGATCGGCATAAAGCTCTTCGCTCGCCATCAATTCCATAAGCTCGTCATAGCGGGCTCGCTTTTTGTCGAGCTCGGCCTCGATCTTCTTGAGCTGGTTGCGCACGCCCTTGAGCTTTTTGTTGAGCGCGGCGCGGGCCTGGGCCTCGGCACGCTTTTGCTCCTTGGTCTTTTTGCCCTCGGCTGGCTTGGGGGCCGCAGCGGGGGTATCGGCCTGGGCGGCGCTGGCTTTGGTGGGCTTGGTCGTGGCCGGTGTGCTCTCCCCTGCCGCCTCGGCGGCGCGGGTCGCGAGGTCCTCGCGCTTGTAGAGGTAGTAGTCGTAGTCGCCGTCATAGACCGTGACCTTGCCATCGCGGATATCGATCACGCGGTTGGCCACGGCTCGCACCAGGTGCTCGTCGTGACTGATCAGAACAATGGTGCCGGGGAAGTTTTGCAGGGCGTTCTCGAGCATGTCCACCGAGTCGATGTCCAGATGGTTGGTGGGCTCGTCCAGGCACAGAAGTGCCTCGGGCGCCACGAGCATCTTAGCCAGGGCAAGACGCGCCTTTTCGCCGCCGGAAAGAACGCGAACCTGCTTTTCGATAGAATCGTTGTCACTAAACAGGAAGGCGCCCAGCAGGCTGCGCTGCTGCGGCACGGTCCACTTGGGCGTAACGGTGTCGATTTCTTGCAGGACGGTATTGGACTCGGTCATGCCCTCGAGCGCGTGCTGGGCGTAATAGGCCACGCCCACGTTGGTACCCAGGTCGCGCGCGCCGGTAGTGGGCGGCTCCAGGCCGGCGATGATCTTCATGAGGGTGGACTTGCCGGCGCCGTTAGGGCCGACGAGCGCCACATGCTCACCGCGGTATAGTTTGAGGTCGATATCGCTATAGATGTGCTTGTTGCCGTAGGACTTGGACACGCCCTCCAGACCCACGACCATGTCGCCCGAGCGCGGCGGGTCGGGGAACTTAAAGTCGATGTGCTTGTGGCCCTCGGGCAGGATGACGAGCTCCTTTTTGATCTGCTCGATCTTGCGGATGCGCTCCTGCGCCTGGGCGGCTTTGGTGGGCTTGTAGCGGAACTTGTCGACGAAAACCTGCATGTGGGCGATGTCGCGCTCCTGGGCGGCACGCTTGGCGCGCATCTGCTCCAGGTTGTCCTCGCGCTGCTTGAGGTAGCTGCTGTAGTTGCCGGTGTAGGTGGTCACGCGGCGGTTCTCGAGCGCGGCGACGTGGTCGACGCAGGCGTCCATAAAGGCGCGGTCGTGGCTGACGATGAGCACGGCGCCGTCGTAGTTGGCGATAAAGCCGCGCAACCACTGGACGCTTTCGAGGTCCAGGTGGTTGGTGGGCTCGTCCAGAAGTAGCAGGTCGGGATGGCGCAGGAAGAGCTTGGCCAGCGCGATGCGCATCTGCCAGCCGCCCGAGAACTCGGAACACGGGCGCTCAAAGTCGGTGACCTTAAAGCCCAGACCGGACAGGATCTTGCGGGCGTTGCTCTCGAGCTCGTAGCCGCCCAAGTGCTCAAAGCGGTCCTGGACCTGGCCGTACTCGTTAAGGAGCGCGTCGACGTCCTTGCCCTGCTCAGAGAGCTCGGTGATCTGGGCCTGCAGCTCGTTGGCGCGCTCGCCCATGCGGTGGATTTCCTTGGCGGCGGCCATGACCTCGGCGAGGATGGTCGTGTCCTTGTGCTCCAGGTTGGTTTCCTGCTCGAGGTAGCCCACCTGACAGTCCTTGGAGTACTGGACCTGGCCGGCGTCGGGGCTGTCGATACCCATGATGATTTTGAGCATGGTGGTTTTGCCGGCGCCGTTGGGTCCCACGAGCGCAAAGCGCTCGCCGGGGTTGATCTGAAAGGACGCGCCGCTAAAGAGGACGCGCGCGCCAAAGCTTTTTTCGATCTTGTCGACCAGGAGGATCATGGTGCCGCCTTTGACCTTGTGTGCCTATATGAAAAAAGGCCCCAACTTGCGTTGGAGCCTCATTCAATGCTCGGGTGGAGACGAGGGGGATCGAACCCCTGACCTCTTGACTGCCAGTCAAGCGCTCTCCCAGCTGAGCTACGCCCCCGTGCGAAGAAGTACTATACGGGAACTCGGACGGCGATGCAAGGACAATTTTAGAAAAACTTTCGCCGTCGCGGCGCGGGGGCGCGGACCCGCACAGGATCGAGGGTCCGCGATGCCTGGCCATGCCCGCGGGGCGCGCCCTAAGGCGTGCGGTGCTGCCGCAGCCCGCCTTTCCGGCTCCAGCCCGGTCGCCCCCGGGGACCTCCCGCCATGAACGCGACCCAAGGCGTTTGGAAGTGGGCAAACAAGCTACTTGCAAGAAAATGTTGCCATGAAAAAGAAACAGGCCAGACAAATTGCCTGACCTGTTGAAAAACCTGGTGGGCCCTCCGGGATTCGAACCCAGAACCCAGGGATTATGAGTCCCCTGCGCTAACCGTTGCGCCAAGAGCCCTTTATATTAGTGGTTGCAAAGGCAATGGCGAAGTTCCATTTAGCGTGTCGTTGCACCACGACGTGAAATACTACCATGCGCGCAATGGTCATTCAACGCACGATCTTTTCGATCGGAAGGATCATGGTCCTGCCTTTGACCTTGTGTGCCTATATGAAAAAAGGCCCCAACTTGCGTTGGAGCCTCATTCAATGCTCGGGTGGAGACGAGGGGGATCGAACCCCTGACCTCTTGACTGCCAGTCAAGCGCTCTCCCAGCTGAGCTACGCCCCCGTGCGAAGAAGTACTATACGGGAACTCCTCCAAGGGTGCAAGAACAATTTTGAAGAAACTTTTTTGATCACACTCTCTGTGTCAAAAAGAAAAAGGCCAGAGGCTTATCACCTCTGACCTGTGCTTTTGATGGTGGGCGATACAAGATTCGAACTTGTGACCCCATCCGTGTGAAGGATATGCTCTACCCCTGAGCCAATCGCCCGTCGCCTTTCGGCAAAAGAGATACTAACATAGCAACGCGAGGATTACCAAGAACTTTTTGGCTTCGATTTTAAAATCGTATGCCAGACCACTCCGACACAATCCGTGTTTACGGCATACTTGCAGCACAACGACCTGTTCCTACACTCGTCGTCAAAACCAGCAGCTAAACCAATTTTCATACGGCAAGACCTTCTCGTAATAGGTGTCGAAGATCTTGGGATGCTCGTACTCGTAAATCCCGCTGGACCACGCCACCATTTATTGAAATGATTAAACCTTTTTATAGACTTGCGCCGTAACGCCCGCCACGAACACAGTCAACCAATTGAGCCTATCTATAAGAAAAAAGCCTCCGGTTTTCGAAGGCTTTACATTCACGATGGTGGAGACGAGGGGGATCGAACCCCTGACCTCTTGACTGCCAGTCAAGCGCTCTCCCAGCTGAGCTACGCCCCCGTGACGAGGAGATACTATAGGGGAAGTTGGCGCGACGTGCAAGGACTTTTTTGGGTCAGACTCTAAATACCTATTGATATAGGTAAGCGATGGCCGTGCCGGTGTGAACTTGGATCGTGGCTGTTGACCTGACAACGTTGCTCATGCCGGTGTCGGCTAACAGGCCTAGAGGGCTGTGGTCTAGCTCCCACTCTAGGCCGTGTTCACTTACTACTGTCCCAGGGGCTATGGCGATGATGGAGAAGATTTTGCCCTCGGCGCCCTCAATGGTCCAGGTCTCGTCTTGGTGCAGGATTCTGGCCGTCACTTCGTCTTCTTCGATCCAGACGGGAGCGTCCGCATAGCCTGCCAGTAGCCCTAACACAGACAGGGCCATGTCGGGGCGGCCGCCGGTGGCGCAGGTCGCAACCACCTCGGCACCCGGCCAGCGACGGCGGACCGAATCGAGCGCCAGCGCCAGATCGGTATAGTCCTTGTAGGGGTCGTGGCGCTCTACCTCAAAGGCCTCGGCGGCATCGACCAACGCGCGACCGGTGTCGCTCACCGTGTCGGCATCTCCTACATACACGTCGCAACCCAGGCCAGCACCCAGCAGCGCGTCGAGCCCGCGGTCCACGGCGACAACGTGGTCGCACTCCCCCGCTAGTCGACGCAACAAATCCGCGCTCGCCACCACGGGCGAGCCGCAAACAACTAATACTTTGCAAGCCACAGCCCTCGCCTAGCCCTCAAACGAAAGCACGCGGGCCAGGTCCAGGTCCTCATAGCTATCGATAAAGATATCGCAGTTATCGCGAACCTTGTCGCGCTCCATACGGCCGTGCGGGTCATAGATGCCCACACGCTTAAAGCCTGCAGTGCCAGAGCTCTTAAGGCCAAAGACGGCGTCTTCAAACACCCACGCGCGCTCAAACTGGTGCCCGTGGCGTCCTTCCAGACGGCGCAGCGCCAGCTCGTACACATCGGGGAACTGCTTGGAGCGGCCCGCCTCGCCCGTCGTGGTAATAAACTCCATGTAGGCGTCGAGCCCCGCACCCGCGAGTGCGGACTGCACCAGCTCGGCCGGCGTGGACGTGGCCACGCACATAGCAATGCCGGCCAATTTCGCCTGCTCCAAAAATGCCAGGAGCCCCTCGCGCGGCGGCACCTTGGAGTAGCCATCGATCAGGATGTCACTCAGCTCGCGATACAGCTCCTCTCCATTTTCGCCAATGCCCCACGTGTCGTGGTAGGCCTGGCACTCGTCCTCGAGCGACAAATGCTCAAACTGGGCAAAATCGTCGATCTTTACATCAATGCCGTAACGCCGCAATAGTTCGGGCTGCGCATAGCCCCAAACGGGGGTGCTATTTACCAGTGTGCCGTCGCAATCAAAAATAAAAGCAACATTAGAGGCGGCTGTGTGGTTCATTCGCAAACCTTTCAATGTCAAATGGTAAACAACCTGCTAAAAACGTTTTACCAAACGTAAATCTAAGAATCTTGAAACCCTAATTGGTAAAACTGTCAAGAGTTTTACCATCGCAATTCTGTCAGTGGCATAAACATGGCGCTCACCGATTAAACGCCACCGTAAATCCACTTTCGTCCATAAAACTAACGGACAGGTGTTATTGTGGTTTTTGCCGAAAGTTCCACCGAGCACGCGAGGTGGGACGAATCATAGAGCTATCGCCGTCCCTTCGATTCGTGCAGCCTTGGACCTTTCGCATCTAGTCACCAAGGCAACACGCTGCCGCGTCATGATGGGATCAAACGTGAGCGATACAAAGCTAAAGCCAGCAACCAAAAAGCCCGCTACCCGTAAAGCCGCCCCGCACGCACCGGAGCTCACCAAGGACGATGTCTATCTGTTTGGCATTGGAATGTGGGAGCGCAGCTGGGAAAAGATGGGCGCGCATCCCGACACGCAGCAGCGCACGCGCGGCTGGCGTTTTTGCGTTTGGGCGCCCGACGTTAAGAGCGTCAACGTTATCGGTGAATTTAACAATTGGGACGAACAAGCCAACCCGCTGGTGCCCGTACACACGAGCGCTATCTGGGAAGGCTTTATTCCTGGCGCCGAGCAGGGCCAGCTCTATAAATACCTCATCGAGACCAACGAGGGCGAAAAGCTCTACAAGGCCGATCCGTACGCCTTTAAGGCCGAGTGCCCTCCGGGAACGGCGAGCGTGCTGTGGACTCTCGATGGCTACCAGTGGAACGACGCCGCGTGGCTCAAGCGCCGCGCCGGCCACAACCACATGTCGCAGCCGCTCAACATCTACGAGGTGCATATCGGCTCGTGGAAGCGCCACGGAGACGAGCCACAGGGCGAGCCGGACGAGTACGGCAACTACCCCGGTCCCATGGACCCCTTCCCTGCGCAGCGCGGCGAGTTTTACACCTACGACGACCTGTCGGTGGAGCTCGTGGACTACGTGCGCGATATGGGCTACACGCATATCGAGGTCATGCCGCTTATGGAGCACCCCTTCGATGGCTCCTGGGGCTACCAGACGACCGGCTACTTTGCCGCCACGTCGCGCTACGGCAACCCGCAGCAGCTCATGCACTTTATCGATGCGTGCCACGAGGCGGGCATCGGCGTGATCATGGACTGGGTGCCCGGCGGTTTTTGCGCCGACTCCCACGGCCTTGCCACCTTTAACGGCCACATGCTGTTTGAGCACGAGATTCACCCCAACTGGGGCACGCACAAGTTTGACTTCGCCCGCGGCGAGGTCCGCTCCTTCTTGGTCTCCAACGTGCTGTACTGGATCGAGAACTTCCATGTGGACGGCATTCGCATGGACGGCGTGTCCAGCATGCTGTACCTCAACTTTGGCATTGACGATCCTGGCCAAAAGAAGTTCAACAAGTACGGTACCGAGGAGGACCTGGACGCCAGCGCGTTTATCCGTCAGGTCAACTGCGCTGTAGAGGCGCACTACCCCGACGTGATGATGATGGCCGAGGAGTCCACCGCGTGGCCGCTTGTGACCTATCCGCCGCAGGACGGCGGCCTGGGCTTCCACTACAAGTGGGACATGGGCTGGATGAACGACACCCTGCACTACATGCAGACCGATTTTCCGTGGCGCCCCGGCAACCATGGCTTGCTCACGTTCTCCATCATGTACGCCTTTACCGAGAACTTTATCTGCCCGCTCAGCCATGACGAGGTCGTACACGGCAAGTGCTCGCTCATCGGCCGCATGCCGGGTGACTGGTGGCGCCAGTTTGCCGGCCTGCGCACGCTCGCCTTCTACCAGATGACGCACCCCGGTGCCAAGCTCAACTTTATGGGCAACGAGATCGGCCAGTTTATCGAGTGGCGCTACTACGAATCTATTCAGTGGTTCTTGACCGAGCAGTATGAGACCCATGCACACCATCAGGCGTTCATTAAGGCGCTCAACCACCTGTATACCGCCGAGCCTGCCCTGTACGAGCGCGGCTACAATGACGACGGCTTTACCTGGATCGACGCGGACAACTCCAAGCAGTCCATCGTGAGCTTTGTGCGTCAGGGCGAGAACGTCGATGACGACCTCGTGATCCTGATCAACTTTGACCCGGCGGCCTACGAGAGCTTCCGTGTGGGCGTGCCGCGTGAGGGCGACTGGGAGGTCATCTTTGACTCCGACCGTCCCGAGTTTGGCGGCAGCGGCTATGCTGGCGAGGAGCCCTACACCTGCTCGAGCGAGCCCTATCCCTGGAACGGGCAGATGGACTCCATCGAGATTAAGGTGCCCAGCCTGGCAGGCGTGGTGCTTAAGCGTCGCGGCCCCAGCAGCTATAAGCCGCCCGTGGTCGAGGAGCCCAAGAAGGCGACCCGCAAGCGTGCGTCCTCGGTGAAGCCCAAGACCGCGGCCGCCAAGAAGGCTCCGGCCAAGGCGAAGGCTACGACGACCAAGGCTAAGGCTAAGGCCGCCCCAAAGCCCGCTGCCAAGGCTACTGCGACCAAGAAGTCTGCTGCCAAAAAGGCCGCTACCAAAGCCAAGTCTACTTCTGTTAAGTCGTCACCTAAGGATGCGTAACAAAGCCGTTACAGCTGTAATTACCCGCCCCAGCGGGGCGTAGGATACAAGTCACAACCGTTCCGGGAGAAACATCCCCGGGGGAAAGGAACGTATGAATAAGATCTTCGACAACAAGCAGGAGTTTACCGAGCTCTATCGCGATGCCGTCATGAGCATTAGCGGCAAGAGCGTCGAGGCCGCCAGCGACCTGGATCGCTTTAACGCCCTGGCCAAGCTCGTGGCCGAGAAGGCGCGCACCGTTGCCACCAAGAGCGACGCCCGTGCGGCAGCCGAGGGCAAGAAGCGCGTGTACTACTTCTCGATCGAGTTTTTGATTGGCCGCCTGCTCGACAACTACCTGCTCAACTTTGGCGTGCGCGACATGGTCGCCGAGGCGCTCGACGATATGGGCCTTGACCTGTCCGTCATCGAGAGCCAGGAGCCCGATCCGGCACTGGGCAACGGTGGCCTGGGTCGTCTGGCCGCATGCTTCCTGGATTCCATGGCAGCCGAGGGCATTGCCGGCTACGGCAACGGCATGCGCTACCGCTACGGCCTGTTTAAACAGGAGATCATCAACGGCAGCCAGGTCGAAACCACCGACGAGTGGCTCACCAACGGCTATCCCTGGGAGGTCCGTCGTCAGGACAAGGCCGTGACCATTAAGTTTGGTGGCCGCGTCGAGGGCTTTGAGGAGAACGGCCGCACGTTCTATCGAACCGTGGACACGCAGGACATCCTGGCCGTCCCTTACGACATCCCCGTGGTGGGCTATGCCGGCGAGACCGTCAACAAGCTGCGCGTCTGGGCCGCTGAGCCGGTCGAGGAGCACTTTGATTTGGAGGCCTTCAACCGCGGCGACTACGCCCTGGCCGACGCCGAGCGCGCCGAGGCCGAGGCCATCAGTGCCATCCTCTACCCCAACGACGCCGGTGAGCACGGCCGTCTGCTGCGACTGAAGCAGGAATACCTGTTTGTCTCGGCCGGTATCTATAGCCTGCTCGACACCTTTGAGAAGGAACACGGCGCGAACTGGGAGCTGCTGCCGCAGTTTGTGGCCATCCACACCAACGATACGCACCCCGCCATGTGCGGCCCCGAACTCATGCGCATCCTCATCGACGAGAAGAAGCTCGAGTGGGATGACGCCTGGAACATCGTGACGCAGGTCGTGAGCTACACCAACCACACCATCCTGCCCGAGGCCCTAGAGAAGTGGCCCATCGGCACGTTCTCCAAGCTCCTCCCCCGTGTGTACCAGATCATCGACGAAATCAGCCGTCGTTGGCATGAGTCGTTCGATACTACGCAGGAGGGCTGGCAGGAGCGTCTGCGCCAGACCGCCATCCTATGGGACGGCGAGGTTCGCATGGCCAACCTGTCCGTGATCTGCAGCCACAGCGTCAACGGCGTGGCCAAGATTCACTCCGATATCATCAAGAACAATGTGCTCAAGGACTTCTATGCCTTAACGCCCGAGAAGTTCAACAACAAGACCAACGGCATCTCGCACCGTCGCTTCTTTGCCGAGGCCAACCCCACCTACGCCAAGCTCGTGACCGAGGCCATTGGCGACGGCTGGCTCAAGGACGCCTTTGAGCTGGAGAAACTTAAAGGTTTTCAGAACGACACCGAGTTCCTGAAGGCCGTGGGTGCCTCAAAGCGCGCCAATAAGGAGCGCCTTGCCGCCTACGTTAAGGCAGAGACCGGTCTGGTTATAGACCCCAACACCGTCTTCGATGTTCAGGTAAAGCGTTTTCATGCCTACAAGCGCCAGCTCATGAACATCATGAAGGTGATGGACATCTACAACCGTCGCATCGCCAATCCCAACTTCCACGTGACACCGACGACCTTTATCTTTAGCGGCAAGGCTGCCTCGAGCTACACCTTTGCCAAGGAGACCATCCGCCTGATCAACTCGGTGGCCGAGGTCATCAACAACGACCCGCGCGTCAACGAAGTCATGAAGGTCTGCTTTATCCCCAACTTCCGCGTGAGCAACGCCCAGCTCATCTACCCCGCCGCCGAGATCTCGGAGCAGATCTCCACAGCTGGCAAGGAGGCCTCGGGCACGTCCAACATGAAGCTCATGATGAACGGCGCCATTACGCTGGGCACCCTCGACGGCGCCAACATCGAAATCGCCGATTTGGCCGGCCGCGAGAACGAGGCGATCTTTGGCCTGACCGCTCCCGAGGTCGAGCAGCTCTGGGCATCGAACAGCTACTTTGCGTGGGATACGCTCAACAATGATCGCGAACGTCTGGGCCGCGTGATGGAAGAGCTCAAGGACAACACGTTTGCCGGCCTTTCGGGCAACTTTGAGAGCATCTACAACGAGCTTATGAACAACAACGACCCCGACCTGGTTATGGCAGACTTCCGCAGCTACGTGGATGCATGGGAGAAGCTCACGGGCAGCTATGGCGACCAGGAGACCTGGAACCGCAAGGCGCTGCTCAACACCGCCTCGAGCGGCTGGTTCTCGAGCGACCGCACCATTCGCGAGTACCGCGACGAGATCTGGCACGCGTAAAGGCCGCGAGTTCCCTTTGCCGCACGGCATTACTCGACGGGCGCGACCGAGCGCCGCGCCCGTCGCTAATGGGTTTAGGAACATCGATGACAGAAGGAGAAATCGATGAGTAAGAAAGAATGCATCGCGATGCTCCTCGCAGGAGGACAGGGAAGCCGATTAGGGGCACTCACCCAAAAGATCGCTAAGCCGGCGGTTAGCTTTGGTGGCAAGTTCCGCATTATCGACTTTTCGCTGTCCAACTGCTCCAATTCGGGCATCGACACGGTGGGCGTTCTGACGCAGTATCGTCCCTATCTGCTGCATGCCTACGTGGGCTCTGGCGAGGCGTGGGATCTGGACAGCCGCGACGGTGGCGTGTCGATCCTGCCGCCGTACGAGACGCAAACCGGTGGCGCATGGTATGCGGGCACGGCCGACGCCATCACGCAGAACCTCGACTACATCAAGTCCAACGACCCCAAGTACGTCCTGATTCTTTCGGGCGATCATCTGTATCGCATGGACTACCGCAAGATGCTCAAGACGCACATTGAGAACAACGCCGACCTCACGGTGAGCGTTATGCCCGTGCCGTGGGAGGAGGCCAGCCGCTTTGGCATCCTGACCACCGACCCCGAGGACGGCCGCATCACCAAGTTTACGGAGAAGCCCGAGAAGCCCGATTCGAACCTCGCGTCTATGGGCATCTACATCTTCTCGGCCGACGTGCTGGTCAAGGCGCTCGAGGAGGACGCTCTGGACCAGCGCTCGAGCCACGACTTTGGCAAGGACATCATCCCCAAGCTGCTCGGCGAGGACAAGCGCCTGTACAGCTACGAGTTCCACGGCTTTTGGAAGGATGTCGGCACCATCGCCAGCTTCCACGAGACCTCGATGGACCTGCTGGGCAACAACCCCGAGTTCGATCTGTTTGACAAGAGCTTCCCCATCATGTCCAACATCACCACGCGTCCGCCGCACTACATTGGCCCGGACGGTCGCCTGGACGACTGCCTGGTCTCCAATGGCTGCAAGATCTACGGCACCGCTCGCCACTCGATCCTTTCGACCGATGTCGTCATCGAGGAGCGCGCCGTGGTCGAAGACTCCGTGCTGCTGCCGGGTGCGCACGTTAAGAGCGGCGCGCACATTTGCCGCGCTATTTTGGGCGAGAACTCCACGGTCGAAGAGGGCGTGAAGCTCGGCTCTGTCGATACCACCAAGGATACGGCCGTCGTTGGAAATGACGTCGTTGTCGGGAAGGGGGAATGATCCGATGATCAATCGCAAGGCCATCGGCTATATCACCGCTAACTACTCTTCGACCTACGGCAGCGTGCTGCTCAAGGATCGCCCCATCGCGTCCGTTCCGTTTTTGGGCCGCTACCGCCTGATCGACTTTCCGCTGTCCAACATGATGAATGCCGGCATTAAGACCGTCGGCGTTGTCATGCCGGGCAACTACCGCTCGCTGATCGACCACGTGGGCTCGGGCAAGGACTGGGGCCTGGACCGCAAGAACGGCGGCCTGTTCATGGTGCCCGGCAACGCGTATGGCACCACCAAGGGCGGCATGCGCTTCTTGCTCCGCGACATCATCTCCAACAAGACGCTGTTCCAGCGCTCGGACAAGCCCTATGTTGTGATGATGGGTACCAACGTCATCTTTAACATGGACCTCAACACCATCATCGAGGCGCACGAGAAATCCGGTGCCCAGATGACCGTGGTGTACTGCAAGGCCACGCACAACGTCGAAGACGAGACCAAGCTCGATATCAACGAGAACGGCCGCCTGACGGGCGTGAGCTCCGGCGTCGCGTACGGCGACAACGCCTCTATGGACTGCTGCATCGTCAACCGCGAGACGCTGCTCCAGATCATCGACCACTACCAGGCCGCCGACTATCTGGACCTGCTCGAGGCACTCCAGGGCGACTTTGGCAACATCGACGTGTGCAGCTACAAGTACAAGGGCGAGGTTGTGGGCGTGTTTAGCGAGAAGTCGCTGTATCGTCGCAGCATGGACCTGCTCGACCAGACCGTGGCCGATCGGCTCTTTGACCCCGAGCGCCCGATCCTGACCAAGGCCCACGACGTGCCGCCTTCGCGTTACGCGACCGGCAGCCACGCCTGCAACTCGATCATCTCGGCCGGCTGCATCATCAAGGGCACCGTGCGCAACTCGATCCTGTCGCGCGGCGTTGTGATCGAGGAAGGCGCCTCGGTGACCAACTCGATCATCAACCAGAGCTGCATCATCAAGAGCGGCGCCCGTGTTGAGAACGCCATCCTGGACAAGAACAACGTGGTTCCCACCAACACCGAGCTTCGCGGTACGCCCGAGAACATCCTGGTGCTGGGCAAGGCTCCGTTAACTTCCGATACCACCATCGCTCGTTAACGTTGGCACCACATAATCGCACGTAACTTGTAGAATAGTCGCCCGGTTTGCGCCAGGCGACTATTCTCGAATTGCAACATGGGAGACATAATGGCACAAACCAGCAAAAAGATGCAGATCGTGTTTGCCTCGGCAGAGTGCGCGCCGTTTGTTAAGACCGGCGGCTTGGGTGACGTGGCGGGCTCGCTGCCTGCGGCACTCGTGCGCGCTGGCGCCGAAGTCATTGTGATGGTGCCCAAGTACGCCACCATCAAGGACGAGTACAAGGCGCAGATGGAGCACTTTGCCGACTTTTACGTGAGCCTGAGCTGGCGCAACGAGTACTGCGGGTTGGAGAAGCTCGAGCACGACGGCGTCACCTATATGTTCGTGGACAACGAGCACTACTTTGCGCGCGACTATCCCTACGGCTTCTTTGACGACGGCGAGCGCTTCGCGTTTTTCTCCAAGGCCATCACCGAGAGCCTGCAGCACCTGCCCGAAGGCTTTGAGTGCGACATCCTGCACTGCAACGACTGGCAGACGGCGCTGGCGCCCGTGTTCTTGCGAGAGTTCTACCAAGGCCTGCCGCTGTACGACCGCGTCAAGACCGTGTTCTCGATCCACAATGTGGCGTTCCAGGGCCAGTTTAGCGACACCGTGATGGAAGACATACTGGGTATGGCGCATATTCCGGCAGCCGCCACGCAGTTGCGCTGTGACGCCTGCAGCATTAACTATATGCTGGGCGCGCTGCACTATGCCGATGCCATCACCACGGTGAGCCCCACCTATGCGAGCGAGATCCAGACGCCCGAGTTTGGCGAGGGCCTGGACGGCGTGCTGCGCGAGCGTTCGTACGCTCTGCAGGGTATCCTCAACGGCATTGATGTTGTGGGTTTTGATCCGGCGACCGACAAGCGCATTGCCGCCAACTACACGGTTGATGACCGTGCGGGGAAGGCCGTATGCAAGGCCAAACTGCAGGAGGAGTTGGGGCTCGAGATTCGCGACGACCGCCCGCTTATGGTGATGGTCACGCGCCTGACGCGACAGAAGGGCATGGACCTGGTCATGTACGCGCTCGACCGCATCCTTTCCGGTGGCGTTCAGGTGGCCGTGCTGGGTACCGGCGACCGCGACTACGAGGACGGCCTGCGCTACTTCCAGGGCAAATACCCCGGAACCATGGCGGCGCGTATCGAGTTTGACCCGGCACTTTCGCAGCGCATGTACGCCGCCGCCGATATGTTCCTGATGCCTTCGAAGTTTGAGCCCTGTGGCCTGTCGCAGATCATCGCCATGCGCTACGGCACCCTGCCCATTGTGCGCGAGACCGGTGGCCTGAAGGACACCGTGCAACCGTACAACGAGTTTACCGGCGAGGGCACGGGCTTCTCATTTAGTCACTTTAACGGCGACGAGATGGGCGACGCGGTGTTCCGCGCGGCTCGCCTGTTCTGGGATAACCGCGAGGCCTGGGATCAGCTGGTCACGCAGGCCATGAGCCAGGACTTTAGCTGGACACGTTCGGCCGATAAGTATCTGGACCTGTACTTCTTTATGCACCCAGAGATTGAGAGGCCGGTGGCAGTGGAGGCTGCTGCGGCTGTGGAGGAGCCGGTGGCTGTGGAGGCTGCTGCGGCTGTGGAGGAGCCGGTTGCCGCTGAGGCCGAGCCTGCGGCACCCGTTAAGGAGCCCGCTGCTGCCGAGGCCGAGCCTGCGGCACCCGTTAAGGAGCCCGCTGCTGCCGAGGAGCCCAAGGCCGAGGAGAAGCCGGCTGTCGACGGCGAGGTAAAGCCCACGGCTAAGCCTGCCGCCAAGAAGACGACGACCCGCAAGACGACGGCTAAGAAGGCCACGACCGCGAAGGCCGCTACGAGCAAAACCACTACTGCCAAGGCAACCACCACGCGCAAGCGTACAACCGCCGCTGCCAAGAAGGCCGTCGAAGCCGAGGCCGCTCCCGAGGTAAAGGCCGAGGCCACCGCTGAGGCTACCACTGCCGAGGCTAAGACCGCGGCAAAGGCTCCGGCAAAGACCGCTGCCAAGAAAACGACCGCGACCGCCAAGAAGGCCACGGCTACGAAGTCGCCGGCGACCAAGGCTGCTACGACGAAGGCCGCCGCGAAGACGGCCCCGAAGGCTGCTGCAAAGCCCGCCTTCAAGGTCGAGGAGGCGCCCTCCGAGCCCAAGGCCAAGGCAACGGTCGAGGCAAAGTCGGCCGCCAAGACCACCACACGCAAGCGCGCCACGACAACGGCCAAAAAGGCTACGACCAAGACAGCCGCTCCCAAGGCAGAGGCTAAAGCCAAGGACAAACCCGCAGTAAAGGCCGAACCGGAACCGAAGTCCGCCGAGGTCAAGACCGCTCCGAAGGCTACGGCAAAGACCGAACCCGCCAAGAAGGCCCCGGTCTCCCCCGCCGCTCCAGCCGAGGAAAAGGCTCCGACCAAGAAGACCTCCGTCCGCAAGGCAACGGCCACCCGCAAGCGCCGCTAGTCCACAGACGATCTAAAACCTAATAAAAACCCTAAACAAGGGGCGCTCCAACCGGGCGCCCCTTCTCTGTAGATAGTTGGTAAAACGATTTTCTAGGACAACCGTTCGCCGATAGTGAGCGACTGTAGTTTATACAACTAAAGTGCAACGGATATACTTATGCTCTGTGCGTTAAGCCCATGACCCGCTGGCCATGATTGTATAGAACTGGACCGTACTATGAGATTGATACACAACAGCCGCCTGACGCAGTTTCGCACTCCTTTTGGCGCTGTGACCACTGGAACTTCCGTTTCGCTTTCGGTGATTTTGGAGGATGCCGACCCCAGCCAGGCAACGCTCACCCTGCGCACCTGGATCGACGGCATCGGAGAGACCTTGATCCCCATGGAGCACAAGGGCGATGGCATCTTTACCGGTGAGCTCAACTGCGCCGAGCCCTGTCTCGTATGGTACAGCTTTATATGCAATATCGAAGGCCAGTCCGAGGTCCGCTTGGGTGCGCCGCAGGGTCGCACCGGCGGCGAGGGCGTTGTATACAACTACGCCGAGGTTCCGTCCTTCCAGATTACCGTCTACAAGCACCGCGAGAACCGTCCCACCTGGTACGAGCACGGCATGGTCTACCAGATCTTCCCCGACCGCTACGCCCGCGACGAAAACTGGCGCGAACGCACGCTGGCCGAGGTCGAAAAACCGCGTAACGGAATCCAGCGTCGCATGGTCGAGGACTGGAACGAGCCGCCCGTGTACGAGCGTGCCGAGGACGGATCCATCAAGACCTGGGATTTTTACGGCGGCTCTCTCAAGGGTATTCAAAATGACCTGCCCCGCATCGCCGAGCTGGGCTTTACGGCCATCTACCTCAACCCGATCTTTGAGGCCGCGAGCAACCACCGCTACGACACAGCCGATTACACCAAGATCGACCCGATTCTGGGAACCGAGCAGGACTTTACGGAGCTGTGCAAGGCGGCCGAGAAGCTCGGCATTTCCATCATCCTGGACGGCGTCTTCAACCATACGGGCGACGACTCGATCTACTTTAACCGCTACGGCAACTATCCCGGCGTCGGCGCGTGGCAGAGCGAGGACTCCCCGTGGCGCGATGCGTTTACCTTCCACGAGGACGGCACGTATGACTGCTGGTGGGGCGTGAGCAACATGCCCGCCCTCAACGAGAATTCCGAGCTCGTGCGTAAAAAGCTTCTGGGCAAGGACGGCGTCATTCGCAAATGGCTGCGCGCCGGTGCCCACGGCTGGCGACTCGATGTGGCCGACGAGCTTTCCGATGACTTCCTGGCCGATATCAAGGCCGCCGTGCTCGAAGAGAAGCCCGATGCGCTGCTGCTCGGCGAAGTCTGGGAGGACGCCTCCAACAAGATCAGCTATGGCCATCTGCGACGTTATCTGCAGGGCTCCGAACTCGATTCCGCCATGGACTACCCCTTCCGCGACATGGTCATCGGCTTTTTGATGGGCTACAAGACCGCCTATCAGGCTGCCGAGGATATCGAGACACTGCGCGAGAACTACCCGCGCGAGGCACTGGCCTGCGCGCTCAATCTGCTTTCGAGCCACGACCGTCCGCGCATTATCTCGGTGCTCGGCGGTGGTCCCGACGAGTCGCAGCTACCCGAGAGCGAGCGTAGCAAATGGCGCTTGGACGAGAACTCCATGGACCTGGCCAAGAGGCGCTTTTGGTTGGCGACGCTCATGCAGATGACCTTCCCCGGCGTGCCCTCGATCTATTATGGCGATGAGTACGGCCTGGAGGGCCTCACCGATCCGGGCAACCGCCGTACCCTGCCGACAATGGACCAGCTCCACGATTTCGATACGTTGGCCATCGTGAAGAACGCATCCGCCCTGCGCCGCGCGTTGCCTTTTATGGTTGACGGCGAGATCAAGGCCTTCGCGCTTAACGACGACGTCCTAGCCTACACCCGCACGGGCAAAGACGGCGAAGCTGCGACTGTTATCGTCAATCGCAGCCTGCGCAATTCGCACCGCGTGACGATTCCGGCGCTCGGTGAATGCGCGAGTGACGTGATCAGCGGCCACGAGTGCGATATCCACAGCGGCACGGTTACGCTCGACCTGTACCCGCTGGGCTCTTCGATCATCTATCACCATGCCGAGAGGCGCCTGCAAGAGCCGCTCGATCATGGCGCGGGCGTCGTATGCCACATCACCTCGGTGCCGACTGACGATGGCAAGCCGGGTACGATCGGCGCACCCACGCGTCGCTTTATCGACCACCTGGCCGCCATGGGCATGCGCTACTGGCAGGTCCTGCCCGTCAACCCGACGGATTTCTTCCGCTCCCCCTATGCCGGACCCTCGGCTTTTGCGGGTAACATCGACCTGCTGCCCGAGAGTCACGAGGAGCTGGCCGCCGACTTCGCTTCTTGGAAGGCCCACGGTGGCGAAGATGCCGACCCGCTGTACACCGCGTTTAAACATCGCAATGCCGATTGGCTCGAGAAGTACTGCGTCTACATGGCCGTTAAGAAATACTTTGAGGGCGAGTCGCGCCACGATTGGCCGGCAGATGTCGCGCGCTACAACGAGCATCTGATCGACGACAAGCGCTTCCACGACGAGGCCGAGCTTCAGGCGTACATGCAGTACCGCTTTGACCTGGCTTGGTGCGAGCTCATGAACTATGCGCACAAGAAGGGCATCGAGGTCATCGGCGATATCCCGATGTATGTATCGGACGATTCGGCAGATGCGTGGAGCGAGCCCGAGAACTTCTGGCTGTCCGATACCGGCAAGGCAATCGAGATATCCGGTGCGCCACCCGACAACTTTGCGCCCGAAGGTCAGGTGTGGGGAAACCCCACCTTCCGCTGGGATCACATGAAGGAGAGCGGCTATCGCTGGTGGCTCGATCGCCTGCGCCGAGCGTTCGCGCTCTACGACCGCGTGCGCCTGGACCACTTCCTGGGCTTCCACAACTACTTTAGTATTCCCGCTGGCAAAGCCTGTACCGACGGCCGCTGGCTTGCGGGTCCAGGCAAGGACCTGTTCCAGACCGCCTACGACGAGCTGGGTCCGCTCAATTTTATTGCCGAGGATCTGGGCTATCTGACGCCTGGCGTTCGCGCTATGGCTTCGACCTGCGGTTTTCCCGGCATGGACGTACTGGAGTTTAGTGACTACGACGTTCGCTGCGGAATTCATCCCACGCCGGGCAAAATCCTGTACACCTCGACGCACGACACTTCGACGCTCGCTGGCTGGTGCACGCGCTCCTTTGCAGGCGGCGACGAGCCGAGCGGTGCTGAGGTGGCGGCCAAGCTGATGGGCGACGCGCTCGCAAGCGATGCCCCCCTGGTGATGATGCCGCTGCAGGATGTGCTGGGGCTGGGCGACGACGCACGTATGAACGTGCCGGGTGTAGCCACAGGCAACTGGACGTGGCAGGCACAAGAGGCAGACGTTGCGGAGGCCGAAGAGAAAACTGCGAAGCTCCTGCGCAGCACCCATAGATTCTGGGGCGAAGCGTGATAAAACCCCCGATATGGGGTACAGTTACAGCTGTTTGAATTTTTGCGGGCAGAGCGATCTGCCCGCTTTGTGCTGAAAAGGAAGTATTATGGCGCGCTACGAATATAAGTGCACGAGCTGCGGCAACGTTTTTGAGGTTGAGCACCCCATGTCCGAGACTCCCGAGGTTGTATGCCCCAGCTGCGGCGCCCCGGCATCCAAGACGTTCTCGGCCAGCGGCATTAAGTTCGACGGCAGCGGTTTCTACAACACCGACCAGCGCAGTGGCGGGTCCAGCACCAGCGCCACAAGCGGTTGCTGCGCCGACTGCCCACATAACCACTAGCGACAAGCGACCCCGCGTTCAAGCCCGATCGCGGGGTCGAATTTTTCAGGAATGTCCCACGCCCCGGCGACTGGTCTGGGGTTGCGCCACGAAAACGGCCTATCTACTACGTTTGACCCGTATGGTCCGAGCACACCTGCGTTTTTACAAAATCGACGAGCCGTCTACCTGCGGTTTTGATTTCGCTAAATTTGGCATGGTTGAGGGTAATGGGTTTAATGTAGTAGATAGGCCCATTTCGTGGCGGGCAGGTCATCTTGAAACGTAGGGTAGCTAATTTGGGACGGGGCTTTTTTAGCTGCCCCAGCTGATAACGCAAATGTTTGGCCGACTGGCGGCCAGGGCAGCTAAAAAAGCCCCGTCCCAAATTAGCTACCCTTGGAATCCGTTTTACTTGCGGACCAGTCTGGCGCAGAAGTGGCCGTCGTAGGAGTCCGCATTAACGGGCACACTTTGGAAGAGGCCTCGAGCGTTTTGGCGCAGGGTGACGAGGCTCTTGGCATGATCGTACTCGGGGAGCTGCAGAATCTGGGCTTCGGAGAGCGGCGCCACGGTAAAGCCGGCGCCCTCGGGAGAGGCTAGGAAGGCATCAACGACCTGCGTGTTCTCCTCATCGAAGACCGAGCAGGTGGCATAGATAAGCTCACCGCCGGCAGCCACGCGCGCGGCTGCTTCCTTGAGCATCGACAGCTGCAGGCGGGGCAACTCAGTCGTAACGTCGTTCTCGGTCAGACGCCAGGGAATCTCGGGATGACGGCGCATGGTGCCGGTGCCCGAGCACGGAGCATCGATAAACACCGTGTCGAACAGGACAGGCTCGCCAAGCATCGCGTCAAAGGACGCGAGCACCTCATTGAGCTCGCAGGCATCGCCCGACACCGTACGAACACCCGTAATACCCGCCTTATGCAGACGCGCGAGATTCTGGTCGCACTTGCGGTCGTGCAAATCGAGTGCGGTGTGCTGACGGTCGTAACCGGCACGTTTGGCCTGGCACATCATCACATAGGTCTTGGTGCCACGACCGGCGCCAATCTCTAGACAACGCCCGGGACGGGTCGCCGCAGTAGCGATGAGCTGGGCGTTAAGGTCCGAGGCCACGGCAGCTGCGCGCTCAAACACACCCGACGCAACCGTGGCCTGCGCGTCGACCGGCGCATGGCAACCCGGGAACACGGGTGCCACAAGCTGCGAAATGTACGGATCGGGTTTTGTTGCAAAGGCATTCTCGTGCAAAGCCAGCGGCGCGGGCGCCAGATTGCCGGCAAAGCCGAGCGCGCCCTCGGGTGTATCGAACGACGCCATAATGCGAGCGCACAGCCAGCGCGGCATGCCCATCAGGCGAGATAGGCGAACCAAACGACGCTCGGACTCATCGGCATCCGCCGCAGTGGCAAAGTCCTCGACGTTGTCCGCAACCTTATGCAGCACGGCGTTCGCCAGGCCGGCGGCAGACTTAGCACCGCTGCGCACGAGCTCAACGCCCTGACTCACCGCAACGCGACCCGGGGTATGCAGGTAGAGCATCTCGAAGGCCGAGATACGAAGTGCCATGCGCACACGAGGCGCGACCTTTTTGGGCTTATCGAGAAACTGGTCGAGCAGCTCATCCAAAATGCCCTGGGTGGCTGCAACGCCCAGTGCCAAACGAGCGGCTAAAGCAGAATCGCGCTGGTCAATGGCCTTGGCCGAGGCGCGGGACGAGAGCACGTCACGCGCGTACATGCCGCGGCGATCGGCCTCCATCAAAACATCAAGCGCGAGCTTGCGCGCGGGGGAAAGCTTACTCATGACAAAACACCCCACGAAAGATCCACACCCTGCAGGCCGGCAGCCCAGGCAGAAGCAGCCATAGCACGCTTACCATCGGGCTTAACCTCGAGCAGTTCGACCGCGCCATCGGACAGGCCCAGGTAGACGCGCTTGGCCCGAACGGCGACGAGCCCCTCGCCAAGCGATACATCTGCCGGCGCGGCATCGAGGACGCGCACGGTCTTGCCGGCAATCACGCAGCGAGCGGGAGCGGTGTCGGAAGAGGCAAGCACATGACGCACGCAATCAAGCGCCCCCATCTGCGGATCCAGACGCATCTCCTGCTTGGAAATCTTGGCAGCATGCGTGACGAGTGACTCATCCTGCTCAGTCCAAACAGCCGAGCCGTCGGCAAGCGAGGGAAGCGTATCGGCAAGCAACTTACCGCCCAGCTCACCAAGCTCCATGGTCAGTGCCTCGGCATGTTTACCGGCAACCAAGGTCGACGCCTGGGCGCAATAAGCGCCCGTATCCACGCCATGCCCAATGCGCATAATGGAAACGCCAGCAACCTCGTCACCAGCAAGAATGGCACGCTGAATGGGAGCAGCGCCACGCCAACGGGGCAGCAGCGAAGCATGAACATTCACAATACCAAGCGGCGCCATATGCAGCACCTCATCGGGCAAAATGCAGCCATAGGCAGCCACACAGAAAATATCGGCATCAGCAACCTTAAGGCGATCAATAACATCCGGCGTCATACGATTTGCCTCAACAACGGGCAGACCAAGCTCAAGCGCCTTGGCCTTAACAGGAGACGGCTCCAGCTTTTTACCACGCCCGCGAACAGCATCGGGACGCGTAATTACCAGCGTAATCTCATTCCCAGCCTCAACAAGCGAAGTCAGCGACGGCACAGCAAAATCGGGCGTACCCATAAACACAATACGCATAAAGAACGTCTCCCCTTAAACAAAACCGAGACGGCTACAAATAACAGCGGAAAGCCAAGTCGCAAGCCCATCCGCAATAACAATTCAACATGAACAAATATACCCAAAACCAAAGAAAGAGCCGCAATAAAAGCAGCTCTTCCGACAAAGCAATTATCAGCGAAGATGCCCCTCCCTGGCCCGACGGCACCCGAGCGAAAAGGAGCACGAAAACGCAGTCCCCTTCCGCCGCAGGGCTTAGGTTATTGCTCCACGCGCAGTTCCGCACGAGCCGAAGAGCACTTAATGTGCTCTTCGTGCGAGCAGGACTGTTTGAGCATGGAGCAAAACCTAAGCCCTGCGGCGGAAGGGGACGGTGGGACCTACTCCGTCTCGCCCGGTCGAGCGCCGCGGGCCAGGGCGTCCTGGTACTCCTTGACGGCCTTGATGCGCTGCATCGGCTTGAGTCGCTCGAACATGGTGTTGCCGTGCAAGTGATCGATCTCGTGCTGCAGGCACACGCAGAACAGGTCACCTGAGGCCTCATAGCGAATCAGATTGGCGTCCAGATCGTATGCCTCGACAACGACATGGTCGGGACGCTCGATCTCGCAGCTAATGCCGGGAATGGACAGGCAGCCCTCGTTAAACGGCACCAGATGGTCACTCTGCTCAACAATGACAGGGTTGATGAGCACGTAGGGATCATAGTCGTTCTTGTCGGTGTAGTCGCAGTCGATGGTGACGAGCTGGATGAGCTCGCCGATCTGCGGGGCAGCCAGGCCGCAACCGCCGTTGTCGAACATCATCTTCTTCATCTTCTCGGCAAGCGCCTCGATCGCCGGGGTGATCTCCTCGATGACGGCGCACTCCTGGCGCAAACGAGGGTCGGGCGACAATACGATTCCGTTGGCTTCCATGGCCATCCTTTCGGGTTGTTACATCAAATCATAGGCGTCGACGTCAACGCTCACGCTCACGCCGCGCACGGAGCCCACCTCTTTGAGGCAGGCGTCGATATCATCAGAGACATGGTACCCTACCGGCGACTTTACAAGCAGATGGAAGCGGTAACGGTCTTTGGCTCTCTCGATTACACACGAAGCGGGGCCCAACACCTGCGGCACGGCGCTCCCCGCTCGCAAAAAGTCAGGAGCAGTGGCATGCCAGCGGCGCTTGAGAAGCTTTGCGATGCGCCCAATGTAGTCCTGCGCATTATCACGATTCGCCGACCACACCAAAATGTTGACAAGACGCACGAAAGGCGGGTACAGCGCGTCTCGGCGCTGGTCCAGGTCGTAGTCGGTAAAGATCGAGCGGTCGTGCTCGGCAACGGCGCGAATGACCGGGTCCTCGGGCAGATACGTCTGGATGATAACCTCGCCGGGGCGATCGCCGCGGCCGGCGCGACCGGCGACCTGTTCCAGCAAATCGTAGGCGCGCTCCCCTGCCCTAAAATCGGGCAGCTTTAACGCAAAGTCGGCATTGACCACGCCCACGAGCGTGACCTCGGGAAAATCGAGGCCCTTGGCAATCATCTGGGTACCCAGCAGCACCGCGCAATCGGCGGCATCGAACTGCTCGAGTAGTTTTTTGTGCGCATCCTTGCCGCGTGTGGAATCGGCGTCCATACGAATGATGGCGACATCCTCGGGCAGCATCTGGCGTAGGGCGTCCTCGATCTGCTGCGTGCCCAGGCCCATTTTTGCCAGGTAGCGGCTGCCGCACTTGGGACAACGACTCGTGGGCGCCGGATAGGGCTGCACGCGCCAGGACGATCCGCAGGTGTGGCACTGCAGCGTGTGCGTGCGCTCGTGGTACGTGAGCGCGGTAGAACAGTGGTTGCAGGTGGGGACGCAGCCGCACTCACGGCACATCAAAAACGGCGCAAAACCGCGGCGGTTGTGCAGCAGTACGGCCTTCTCGCGGCGCTCGACCACGCGTTCCAGGCCTTCCATCAGCGGTTTAGAGAACATGGAGCGGCTGCCGTGCGCGAACTCGCGGCGTAGGTCGGCAATGCGGACCGTGGGCAGCACGGCGTGTCCCGGGCGCTCGGGCATCTCGACACGCGTCCAGGTGGCACCGTTGTACATACCGCGGCGACAGCGGTCGAGAGCCTCGGCCGAGGGCGTGGCGGAGCCCAACACGAGCGGGCACCGATAGCGGCGCGCCATCTCGGCAGCCACCTCGCGCGCATGGTAGCGCGGGCTGGAGCCCTGCTTGTAGCTGGTCTCGTGCTCCTCGTCGATGATGATGAGGCCAAGATCGCTGAGCGGGCAAAAGAGCGCCGAGCGGGCGCCCACGACCACGCGCGCGGCACCGCTGGCAACCATATCCCACTGGTCCAGACGCTCGCCGGCCGAAAGACGCGAGTGGAAGACCGCGACCGTCTCGCCAAAGCGCGAGCGGAAGCGGCCGACGGTCTGGGCCGTCAGCGAGATCTCGGGCACGAGCACGCAGGCCGAACGGCCGGCCGCCAGCACGCGCTCAATGGCCGAAAGGTAAACCTCGGTTTTACCGGAACCGGTGACGCCATCGACAAGGACCACGTCGCCATGGGCATCAAGGCGGGCGCGTTCAATCTGCGCGAGCGCCTGCTGCTGGCCGTTGGTGAGAGAGACCGGCGCCTTGCCGCTTGCCGAGGACAACGTGGTCTGCTCGCTACACCCACGCCAGGCGCGGCGCTCCTCCACCACCACGACGCCGCGTTTTTCGAGCGCTTTAATGGTCGCCGACATGCTGTTGTAGAGCAGGTTGAGGTCGCGCGTCGTGACCGGGCCGCATTGGAGCGCGTCGATGAGCTGACGCTGACGGACCGCTGTCTTGGGCGGCGTGTAGTCGAATCCCTCGGGCGTGAGTATGACCCAACGATTTTGGATGGGTTTTACGGCGGGACGCTCAACGGTCCACACGCCGTCATCGCCCTTCACGACACGCGGACTGCCGCCCGGAGGCAAGAACAGACGCAGGCACTCGGAAAGCGTCGCGACGTACTCGTGGCTCATCCAGCGCGCAATGCGTGCAGCCTCGGCGGTAAAGAGCGGCTTGCTGAGGATGGCCTCGATGGGCTTGATGCGCAAGGGGTCGAGGGCGTCGTTGCCTTGCAGGTTGCCCAGCTCGGGCGCGATATCGACGATATAGCCCGCGGCCGCACGGTTGCCAAAGTGGACCAGGACCGTGGACCCGATCTGGGCATCGTTGGCAAGGGACTGCGGGATGCCGTAGTCGAATGGCTCGGAGAGCGCACGGGTCGGGATGTCGAGGACCACGCTCGCGTAGGCGGAGACGGGTTCGGGTGCGGGCTCGGGCTGCGCCGGGGCGGCGGCAGGGGCCGCGGACTTCGGAGCTTCATCCGGTTCCGGCGAACCAAACAGCGACAGTTGCTCGGCCATGGCCCCAGCACCTCCTATCCCATACGTCTTTAGAAACAAGAGCCCCGCTCGGGTGAACGGGGCTCGGATACATGCGTTTACGCAGCTGCTACAGCGCCATCGTGCGGGCGCGGTCGATGCGCGCCAAGCAGTCGTCGCGGCCGACGAGCGCCATGGTCTCGCCCAGCGGGGGGCTCACCATGTTACCGCAGACGGCGACGCGCACAGCTTGGAACACCACGCGCTTCTTGAGGTCCATCTGCTCGGGCAGCGGCTCAAGCGCGGCGTCGATGTTGGCAGCCGTCCACTCACCCACGCCCTCGAGCGCGGCCTTGGCGGCATCCAGAATGGCGCCCATGCCTTCCTTAGCCAAACCCTTGTTGACAGACTTCTCGTCATACTCGAGCGTCTCGGCCGTGGCAAAGATGGGGGCGGCGACGGTCACGGCGTCGGCCGGCATCTTGGTGCGCGGCTTGACGATGGCGGCAAGCGCATCGATCCAGTCCTCGCCGTACTCGATGTTACCCTCGATCATGCCGGCCTCGTGCAGCTCAGGGACCATGATCTCGTCGGCAAACTGGGCGTCGGACATGTTGTTGATGTACTCGGCATTGACCCAGTCGAGCTTTTTGGGGTCGAAGGTCGCCGGGTTCTTGGAGATGCGGTCGAGCGAGAACTTACTGGCCAGGACATCGCGCGGGATGATCGTGGTCTCGCCGTCGAGCGACCAGCCGAGCAGCGCCAGGTAGTTAACGAACGCGTCGGACAGGTAGCCGGCGTCGCGGTACTCCTCCACCGAGGTGGCGCCGTGGCGTTTAGAGAGCTTCTTGCCGTCGGCACCCAAGATCATGGAGATGTGGGCAAACGTGGGAACGGGCGCGCCGAGGGCCTCGTAAACCATGACCTGGCGCGGGGTGTTGGACAGATGGTCGTCGCCGCGGATGACATGGGTGATCTTCATCATGGCGTCGTCGACGACAGTCGCGAAGTTATACGTGGGCGTGCCATCCGAGCGGAAGATGACGAAGTCGTCGAGCTCCTTGGCGTCGAAGGTCACCTCGCCGTGGACGGCGTCGTGGATGACGACATCGCCGCGGTCCTCGGGCACCTTGATGCGAAGGACGTAGGGCTCGCCGGCCTCGATGCGGCGGCGTGCCTCCTCGGGATCGAGATCGCGACAGCGGCGCTGATAGCCCTGGAAGGGGTCTTTACGCTCCTGGGCGGCCTTACGGTCGGCCTCGAGCTGCTCCTTGGTGCAAAAGCAGGGATAGGCCTTGCCCTCGTCCCAAAGCTTCTGGGCGGCCTGCTTGTACAGGTCCAGGCGCTCGGTCTGGGCATAGGGGCCATAGTCGCCGCCAACCTCGGGACCCTCGTCCCAGTCCAGGCCCAGCCAACGCATAGCGCGCAGAATGATCTGCGTGTTCTCGTCGGTAGAGCGGGTGGGATCGGTGTCGTCGATGCGCAGGATGAACGTGCCGCCGTTTGCGCGGGCAAAAGCCCAGTTATAGATAGCGGTGCGGGCGCCGCCGATGTGCAGCTTGCCCGTCGGTGAGGGTGCAAAGCGGACGCGAACGTCTGATGCCATGGAAATCTCCTCGATTGCAGGATGGATGTCTAACCGCACCAGTATAAAGCAACAACGCCCACCTCCGCACAAAGGGCACCGACCCAGTCATCGAAGCCGGGTAGCTAATTTGGGACGGGGCTTTTTTAGCTGCCCCGGCAGGCTATCGGCTAAACCAGCAAACAATCAGCCGGGGTAGCTAAAAAAGCCCCGTCCCAAATTAGCTACCCAATGAGTAGGTGCGGAAAGGGTGTGAATGTTGGATTTACGCGCTATGATGTGCCCCTGCATAGAGAGCCCAGCGGAATGGTAACGGTCGCTGGGACACGTTATTCGAAAGGACAATCATGTCAGAAGAGCTTCGTTCCATCCCGCCCCAGCAGGGGTCTTTTGTGTTTACGTCGGAGTCGGTGACCGAAGGCCATCCCGATAAGATCGCCGACCAGATCAGCGATGCCGTCCTCGACGCAATCCTCGCCAAAGAAATAGAGCTGCAGGAGCAGGGCTATATTGCGCCCAACGGCGTGCCCGCCAATGTGGAAAACGTCCGCTGCGCCTGCGAGACCCTCGTGACCACCGGCACCGTCATCGTCGCCGGAGAGATTCGCACCCAGGCATACGTCGACGTGCAGGAAATCGCCCGTGGCGTCATCCGCCGCATCGGCTACAACCGCGCCAAGTTTGGCTTTGACTGCGATACCTGCGGCGTCATGAGCCTCATCCACGAGCAGTCCCCCGATATCGCCCAGGGCGTCGACGAGTCATTTGAGACCCAGACCGGCGCCACCACCGACCCGATCGACCTGATCGGTGCCGGCGACCAGGGCATGATGTTTGGCTACGCCTCCAACGAGACCAAGACCCTCATGCCCATGCCGCACTACCTGGCAAGCCGCCTGGCGGAACGCCTGTCCGCCGTGCGCCACGACGGCACCCTGCCCTATCTGCGCCCCGACGGCAAGACCCAGGTCACCGTGCGCTACGAGGACGGAAAGCCCGTGGAGGTCACAACCATCGTCATCTCCACGCAGCACGCTGCCGAAGTTGAGGACATGGGCAAGATCAAGGCCGACCTCATCGAGCATGTCATCGCACCCGTCATGGATGCCGAGAACATGCCGTGGGATGGCGCCGATATCTATGTGAACCCCACCGGCCGCTTTGTCGTGGGCGGCCCCATGGGCGACACGGGCCTGACCGGCCGCAAGATCATCGTCGACACCTACGGCGGCTACGGCCGTCACGGCGGCGGCGCCTTTAGCGGCAAAGACTGCACCAAGGTCGACCGCTCTGCCGCGTACGCCGCTCGCTGGGTCGCCAAGAACGTAGTCGCCGCCGGTCTGGCCGATCGCTGCGAGGTCGAGCTGGCCTACGCCATCGGCGTTTCCAAGCCGCTGTCGATCATGGTCGACACCTTTGGCACCGCGCATATTGCCGAGGACAAGATCGTCGAGGCCGTGGAGAAGACCTTTGACCTGCGCCCGGGCGCAATCATCCGCGACCTGGACCTGCGTCGCCCCATCTATGAAAAGACGGCAGCCTACGGTCACTTTGGCCGCGAAGACGCCGACTTTACCTGGGAGAAAACGGACCGCATCGACGAACTCAAAGCAGCCTGCGGCCTGTAAGCTAACGAGAAAAGCCACAGCCAAATAAAAACGCACCAAAAAGAGGTACCGGAACAACCGGTACCTTTTTATTTACACGGTGGTGAAGATGTGTCGATACGCAAGGTAAGACACATCCCTAGCTAATGAATTTTGCCATCTAGCAGCTCCAACCATGTATCCTTAGTCCCGAGGGGCGGGGCATAAGGTCGATCGCGAGTTCCGCACGAGCCGGAGAGCACTTAATGTGCTCTCCGTGCGAGCAGGACTGTCCGAGCAGGCGACCTTATGCCCCGCTCCTCGGGACGACGAGACAAGGCAAAGGAGCAGCCATGGCAGGCAAGCCGCAAACACTAGCTACGACCTCGGCATTCGAGATCTTGGGCCCCATCATGGTCGGCCCCAGCTCATCGCACACCGCCGGCGCCCTGCGTTGCGCCCAGGTTGCCGCCAGCCTGCTGGAAGGCCGCATCACCAAGGTCACCTTTGGCCTGTGGAACTCCTTTGCCCACACCTACCGCGGCCATGGCACCGACCGCGCACTCGTCGCGGGCATCTTGGGCCTCGACACCGACGACGAGAACATCAAGCAGGCCTTTGACCTCGCGCGCGAGCGGGGCCTCAGCTATCACTTTGACATTAAGGGCGACGACGCCTCCATCCACCCCAACACCGTCGACATCGACATGGTCGATGACACGGGCGCCACGGCGCAGGTCCGTGGCGAGAGCCTTGGCGGCGGCAAGATGCGCATCAGCCGCATCAACGGCGTCGGCGTCGATATCTCGGGCATGTATTCCACCCTGTTTGTGGCGCACCAGGACGTCCCCGGCGTTCTCGCCGCGCTCACGAACCAGCTCGCCTACGCACACGTAAACATTGCCTTCTGCCGCACCTACCGCACCGAGGTAGGCGGCCAAGCTTATTCCGTCTTTGAGACCGACGGCACCCCCGATGACATCGTCGTTCCCATGCTACGCATGCTCGACCATGTCGATTACGCCACCTTCATTGAGCTTCCCGGCTCGGCCTCATCGCTCTCCCCCGGCGTTTCCGCCAAGGAAATCTTCGACGATGGCGAACAGCTCCTCGACGCCTGCGCCGAACTGGGCCTCAACATTGGCGCCGTCATGGCCGTACGCGAAGCCCGCCTGACCGGCGAGCAGCACGCCGTCGCCGCCATGCGCCGCGTACTCGAGGTCATGCGCGAGGAGACAACGGCGCCCATCGCCGCACCGCAGCGCTCGCTCGGCGGGCTTATCGGCGGCGAGGCAAAACTCGTCGACGCCACACGCCGCAACGATCTGAGCACAAACCTGATGGGCGCCGTCCAAACCGAAGCCGTAGCCCGCGCCATGGCCGTGCTTGAGCGCTCTGCCACCATGGGCGTCATCGTCGCCGCCCCCACGGCCGGCTCTGCGGGCGTCGTGCCCGGCTGCGTGTTGGCGCTCGCCGACCATCTACAGCTCGATGACGAACAGGTCATGGACGCACTCTACTGCTCCGCCGCGATTGGTCTCAACCTCACCACATCCGCCTGCGTCGCCGGTGCCGAAGGCGGATGTCAGGCTGAGGTGGGCAGCGCCGCCGCCATGGCCGCTGCCGCGCTAGTCCAGATGCTGGGCGGCACGCCCGAGCAGGCACTCGACGCTAGCTCTATCGCACTGAGCAATATGCTTGGTCTTGTATGCGATCCCGTGGGCGGCCTTGTCGAAGTGCCATGCCAAAACCGCAACGCGATCGGCGTGGCGGCCGCATTTAGCTCGGCGCAGCTCGCCCTTGCCGGCATTAAGAGCCTGGTGCCGTTTGACCAGATGGCACACGTCATGCTCTCGGTGGGCCACGCGCTGCCGGCCACGCTGCGCGAGACGGCAAAGGGCGGCATCGCGCAGGCTCCGGCCGCGCTTTCGGCCTGTGCAAAATGCGGTGTGTGCGGATAAAGACCAGTCCAAAACAAGAGGTGGGACAAATGTCCAACCTCTTGCCAATGCCACCGTTTCAATACCACAAACAACTAGGTAATCGCTATAATGCAAGCCCAGTAAAAACACGATGAGCCGCAAGGCGAAACTCGAAGGATATGCATACGATGTCGCAAAACGACCGCACCCAACTGATTCCCGATCCTAAACAGCCTTCTAGGCCTACCGACGGCGTCCAGTCGCCGCGCCCCATTACGCCAACGCGTAGCACAAAGCATGGTTCGGGAAACACCTCACAGCGCCAGAACCCTCATGCATATCAGCAGCGTCAGAGCAATAAAGCGACTAAGCACGCGCCTTCACACACGCAAAACCATCACAAGGGCCCCCGTGGGTCAGAGAACCACACCAACGGGAAAAAATCCGGGGCCAAAATGACCCTTTTCGTTGCTCTGGGCCTCATTGTTGTCGTTTACATTGTTGGCGTTGTCGCGTTTTCGCAGGTAGCCTACCCCAACACCACCATTGCCGGCGTCGACGTCTCGTTCTCCAACGCTTCGTCTGCTGCCACTAAGGTCAACTCGGCATGGAAGCACTATAAGCTCACCGTGACAGGCGATGACTTTAACTGGATCTATCAACCCGAGTCCGATGAACCCATCGTCGACGGCGAAGCTGCCGCAAAAGAAATCATCAGCCGCAACGAAGCCTTTATATGGCCGGTCCACCTTGTGGAATCCTTAAGCGGCAAGACCAAAACAACCGCTACCTCCAACGAAGTCGATCTTGAACAAGACGTCGACCTGTCCATGCTCTCTGACACCTTTGACCAAAAGAAGTTTGAGGAGGATCTGGGCGCCGCCATTGACGAGTTTAACGAGGGCCGTTCGGGCACGTTCGAGGCCAATAGCTCCTATGACGAGCAAGCCGGCAAGTTTACCGTCGAGAAGGCGCGCTCCAACGAAAAACTCAACCGCGAGCATGTCATTAAGTATGCCGAGCTCGAGCTTGCCTCGCTGGCCGAGACCGTAGATCTTTCCAAGCTCGGCAACGATGCCTATGAGCCGCTCAATGAAACGCTGACCAATGATCAGATTCAGGCCGCATGCGATGCCGCCAACAACTTCTTGGGCGTCAACGTGACCCTCAAGCTCAACGGCGAGGATGCCGGCAAGGTCGACGGCAGCTCCGTGTTGCAGTGGATCAGCTTTGCCGATCCGGCCAACCCCACACTCGATACGTCGCAGATCGGTAGCTGGGCAGCCGAGCTCGCCAACGGCTTTAATACCGTGGGCACCACCCGCTGGTGGACGCGTGCTGACGGCAAAGAATGTGCCGTCGAGGGCGGTGACTTTGGCTGGTCCGTCGATAGCGACGCACTCGCCAAGCAGGTCGAGGACGCCATTAACAACAAGCAGACCGGCGAAATCGAGATTAAGTACTCCCAGAAGGCCGACACCTATACCGCAAAGGGAGAGCCCGACTGGAAGGCGTATATCGACGTCGACCTGTCCGAGCAGCACGCGCGCTACTATGACGAGAACGGTAATATCGTTTGGGAAGCCAACTTTATCTCGGGCAAACCGGGAGAGGATGCCACCCCCGAGGGCGTTTGGCAGATCAATAGTAATGACGGCGCAAGCAAGCTCATCGGTGCCAAAGACCCAAAGACCGGAAAACCAAAATACGAAAGCCCCGTGTCATATTGGATGCCGTTTGAAGGCAACATGGTTGGTTTCCATGATGCAACATGGCAAAACGATCAGAGCTTTGACGACCCAAATTCGTACAAATGGTGCGGCAGCCACGGTTGCATCAACTTGCGCCTGGCCGATGCCAAGGCACTCCACGATTGCATCAACGTAGGCCTATGCGTGGTCGTGCACTCGTAGGGAAACACGCCTTCGCACAACGGGGAACTGACGCTCCAATCTAACAGTTCCGAAAGAATCCGCCATATGCGCCCGCTTCTCGCGACGGGCGCATATACTTATCGAAGAACTTTCTATAAAGGAGACGCCATGTCGAATGTCCCCACCATCACCCCGGGACCGAATGATACCGAGCGAGCGCCCGAGGGTGCCACCGAAACGCTTCCCCTCATAACAAACATGCGCGCCACACAGCAAAACGGCAGCACAAGCGATGCAACCGAGATTTCTGACGAAGAGGCCTACGCCAAGCTCAAGGCGAAGCGTGCCGAGCGTCGGCGCAAAAAGCTCATCCGACGCGGCATTGCGGCCGGCGTCGTGGCCGCCATTGTGCTCATCGCCGTTGTCGTAACCTTCGTCATTAACGCACGGCCCGCAGGTACCAACGGGCCGGTGACCGACATGGTCACCGAGGGTACATTTACGACCACCGTCGAGGCTAAAGGCCAGCTCAAGCCTATCTCGGCTTCGGTGGTCTCCCCTTCTGTCGACGGCACGGTGGCATCGATCAACGTATCAGCCGGCCAGTCCGTTAACGAGGGCGATGTGCTCATGACCATTAAAAATGACGAGCTCGATCGCAACGTTGCCGAGGCGCAGCGCGCGGTGGCGGCGGCACAGGAAGACCTCGCCAACGCGCAGAAAGCGGTAGCTGCCGCCCAAGCCGCTCCGGCGACTGACACAGATGCGGCAGGCGCAAGTGGCGCCAGCGGCAGCACCGGCACGAGTGCCGACACGAGCGCCATCTCGAGCGCCCAACGTAACCTGGCCTCGGCCCAGGCGACCCTGGACCAGGCCAACGCCAAAGCCGCCGAGCGCACTGTGACCGCGCCCAGCTCGGGCAGCATCGTCGAGCTCAACGCCAAGGTCGGCGCCACGGTGACGGGCGGCATGATTATGGGCGAAGGCGATACGACCGGCGGCAAGCAGTGCATGCAGATCGCTGACCTCTCCAAGATGAAGGTTACCGTTCAGGTGGGCGAAAAGGATATCGCCAAGATCGCAGTGGGCCAGAGCGCCAACGTTACCTATCCGGCCTTTCCCGATATCGTGAGCCAGGGAACGGTCACGACAATCGCTTCGGTGGCAAACTCCGACTCCACCTACGGTGGCGGCGGCAGCGTGACCTATAACGTCGATATTTTGATCGACGCGCCCGACGCGCGCCTCAAGCCGGGGATGACCGCCGAGGTCTCGGTGGTAACCGAGCAGCTCGAGGATGTGGTGATGGTGCCGACCATGGCGCTCATGACCGAGGATGGCGAGCACTATTACGTCAACGTGGCAACCGACGGTGAAGGCAAGGAGATGCGCCGCGTGAAGGTGACCATTGTGACGCAAAACGATAACGACGCCGTGGTCGGCAAGACGCAGGTCAAGCGCGACGACCAGGGCAATGAGATCAACGCAGACGTACCGGTTACCAAGCTGCGCGACGGCGACACCCTCATCGTGGACACCGGCGCAGGCATGACGGCCGACGGCGACGACTCTGGCAGCATGTCTGCCGACGAGGGCTTGTAATGCGTCCCGTCATCAACATCCGCAACGTGCATCGCATTTTTGAGAGCGAAGCCGGCTGCGCCCATATCCTGCATAACGTGAGCCTGGCAGTGAATCCCGGCGAATTCGTGGCCATTACCGGCCCTTCTGGCTCGGGCAAGACAACGCTCATGAACATCCTGGGCTGCCTGGACAAGCCAACGGCAGGCGATTATTACCTGCAGGGCCTCAACGTGGCGGAGCTCGACGATGACGAGCTCACCGAAGTCCGCGCCCTGAGCATCGGCTTTGTCTTTCAGAGCTTTAACCTGCTGCCGCGCCTATCGGTCATCGAAAACGTCATGCTGCCGCTGTCGTACACCAACGTGCCGCGGGCTCAGCGTGAGATGCGCGCCGTTCATGCGCTGCAAGCCGTCACGCTGCCGGTCGACCACTGGGACCACCGCATCTCCGAGCTCTCAGGCGGACAGATGCAGAGGGTTGCCATCGCGCGCGCCCTCGTCAACGACCCGCCCATCATCCTGGCGGACGAGCCGACGGGAAACCTGGACTCCGCCACCGGAGCGCTCGTGATGGAGACCTTCCACAAACTCCAGGAACGTGGCAAGACCATTGTGCTCATCACGCATGATCCCGGTATCGCCGCCGAGGCCGACCGTGCCGTAACCATTCGCGACGGCCGAATCCACGACGGCGCGTACATCGCGCACGCACCGCAGACCCTGCACGGCGCCATTGATAACCTGCCCATGATTTCCGCACACGCCAATCCGACGAAAGGAGTGAAGGCATGAGCACGCGCGACCTTATCCAAGAAGCCCTTCACTCCCTCGAGGCCAACAAGGGACGCAGCCTACTCACCATCCTGGGCATTGTTATTGGCATCGCCTCCGTCATTGCCATGACCTCGCTTATCGGCGGTATCCAAAACAGCCTGGTCAACAGCCTGGGCCTCAACGCCGCGCGTATGGTGCAGATTTATTCGTCGCAAGAGCTCACCGAGTCGGACGTTGAGAATCTTCGCAAGATGGTGCCGCAGATCGAGCAGATCGGTATCGTGGACAGTGCCTATACCGAGTACAAGGCCGGTGACAAAAGCTATAACGTCATGGCGCAGGGCGTCGATAGCGACATGCTCGACGCAGTGGGCGTCAGCAAGCTCGTCGCGGGGCGCACCTATACCCAGGCTGAGTCCCAATCTGGCGCACGCGTGGCGCTCATCAGCCGCGGCGGCGCGGACCAGCTGTACGGCAACGAACAGGACGCGCTCGGCAAGACCATCAAGGTGTCGAACGGCGAGGTGCAGATTATCGGCGTTATCGACGGCGGCAGCGACTCCATGGGCTCACTCACGCTCTACATGCCGCGCGAGACCATCTCGGGCCTCTTTGGCGACGAGAACCCGTCTTTTCCCAGCGTAACGGCGCTCACCGTCGAGGGTACGGACATGGATGAGCTGTGCAAGACGATTGAATCCAAGGTGCGCAGCATGAAGGACATCGCGGATGACGACGAATATGACAGCGTGTCGGCGACCTCAATGAAAAGCGCCATCGACGCCCTCAACTCCTTTATGGGCGCGTTTTCGCTCATCATGGGCGCCGTTGCCAGCATTTCGCTGCTCGTGGGCGGTATCGGCATCATGAACATGATGCTCACCAATGTGACCGAACGCATCCGCGAGATCGGTATTCGTCGAGCCTTGGGTGCCAGCCGTCGCGATATCACCGCACAGTTTTTGGCCGAGTCTTCGGCGCTGTGCATCACCGGCGGTCTGCTAGGTGTCCTGATTGGCTACCTGCTTGCCTGGGGCCTAGCGATGTTCGCCGCGGGTTCCGGCGTGCTTGGCGAACTCGGTGCCAGCGGTACCATAACGCCGAGTTTTTCGATCGCCACGGTGCTGCTGGCCTTTGCGGTCTCCGTCGGCATCGGCATAATCTTTGGCTTCTACCCCGCCCGCCGGGCCGCAAAACTCGACCCCGTGGAGTGCCTGCGCTACCAGTAATGCAATCCCCCCCCCTGAGTTGCGGTGAAATAAGGAGTGTTTTAGCCGTTAAAAGGCCTATTCAGTCCTTATTTCACCGCAACTCGGAGGGGATAAGGCGCTAGTGCTATTCGAAACGAGATTCCAGACTCGATAGCCCGTTCAACGTCAGATTGTTAGCGACCTCCGAAATGCGCTCGATGGGCACCGAGCCATCGGAGAGTGCCCACGTGCGGTAAATGCCGATAATGCCCGAAAGCAAAAACGCCAGATAATAGTCGAACAGCTCGTCCTTTAAGCCATCGGGCAGCAGGTCGCGCTCGGCAATCTCGTGCTCGAGCGGCACACGCAAGCGCGTCATAAAGTCGTCGAGCGGAATGTTTTCAATCAGCTGGCGATTGAGCACCAAATTGTTGCACAGCGCCTCGTTAACGGTTTTGAAGAAGGTCGCCGCCGCTCCGAGTGCACGCTCGTTGGTGTTACCGCCCATAGAGGAAAGCGTCTTCTCGACTGAGTCGACAATCATCTCGACCACATCCACGGCAATGGCATCGAGCAAGCCGTCCACCGTGCCAAAGTGCACGTAAAAGGTCTTACGGTCGACATTTGCCTCGCGCGCGATGGCGCTAACCGTAATATCGGCGAGGGGCTTTTCCATCAGCAGTCGCTCGAATGCCGAAAGAATAGCATTGCGACTGCGAACGATGCGGCGGTCAAGGCGCGGTTTAGTGGTGGCCATAGACGTGTCCCCTTCATGTCAACTGCCCACCTATAGCTCCTGTACAAGTGGGAGATAATCAACGTAAGAGGATTATCCTACATCTAGCATCGCAATGACGAGCATCATTAAGAACGCACGACTCACCAACTGGGCTTTAGGGCCGCTTCTTTTTATTGAGCGCCGCAGGGGAAACGCGGATACCGTCGCCAGTCTGACGAACATAGGTCTTCCGTGCCGGTTTAGAGGCCGCAGCAGTCTTTTGAGCATGCTGATTGGGGTCCACGGTAACCTGAGAGGTTGGATGTGCCTTAACGGACGCAGAAGGCTTCTGAGGAGTGCGCCCGAGCTTGCACATCATTCGGTCCCAGCGCGCATGGATACTCTCGTTATGAGCGCTCTTAAGGCCCAAAAGAGGGGCGGCCAAAATGGTCGGCGCGATAAAGGTGATCAGACGCCAAAGCAGATAGCCGGCAGTCGCTGCCGTGCCAAAAAAGTGACCCAGGAACAGCGCGAAGCCGCCCTCGGCACCACCAGTGCCGCCAGGCAGCGGAACGGCGGAACTCAACAGCTGTACAAAAGCACTCGCCGCCATGACCGAGAAAAAGTCAACATCGTACTGACCAAAGGCAAGCATCAAAAAATACGGAACCAGGTAGAAAAACGCCAGCTGCAACATGGTGATGACGACCGTGAGCAGCATGGACGAAAAATGGCCGGCAGAGAGTTTGAATTTCTCGGAGAACGAGTAGATCTCGCCATCGACAAAGGTGCGCCAGCCCTCGATCTTAGTAGCGGAAACACCCATGCGCTCGAGCCAATTGATAATACAATGTGCGACGCGCGTGACGGTCTTGGGCATCAACGCCACGGCAAAGATGCCGAGAAGAATGCAGCAGTGGCCGCCAAAACTAAAGACGCAAAGCAGCGTCATGTCGCCATAGCGCTCGGCGAAAAACGGCATGCGGGCGAGCAGCAGAATGGCACCCCATGCCACCAAACCAAACTGGTACACGATAAAGCGGGTGAACTGCGTGGCACCCGCTTCGCCCACATTTTGGCCGGCTTTGGTCAGGCGATAAATCTGGGCAGGCGTGGAGCCCATCATCATGGGCGTCAGATTGCCAAAGAAGATGCCGCTCGCCTCGACCGAAATGAGGTCGCGGATGCCGACAGGCGAATTGGGATCGAGCCATACGGCAATCGCGTACGCCACGATGCCAAAAAACAAGTATAGGAACATGCAGAAGCACGCGGCAGCGAGCCACGGCGCCTGAACGCTAGCCATGGCGGCCCAGAACTGACCCATCTGACCGGTCACGACCAAATAGACAATATAGCCCGCCAGCACAATGCCAATAAAGATGGCACCACGACGTGCGCTCTTGTTGTCATCGCCGCCCGAAACATCGACTTGAGGCTTTGGGGTATGCTGAGAGGACTCCGTCATGAGGCTCCTTCTGACCGTCAATGTATCTGGCCTATTGTACCCGTATGGGAGACAAGCAAAACGTAAAGCTATGGGGCAAATGGGATTAACAGACAAGCCCGCAGGTAATAAAAAAACCCGCCCTTCGAAAAGAAGGTCGGGTATCCAAAACTTGGTAGCCCGTACCAGATTCGAACTGGTGATCTCCGCCTTGAGAGGGCGGCGTCCTAAACCGCTAGACGAACGGGCCATAAGCCTCAGCAGAAAAGAAGTGGTAGCCCGTACCAGATTCGAACTGGTGATCTCCGCCTTGAGAGGGCGGCGTCCTAAACCGCTAGACGAACGGGCCACATGACATCTGCACTGCCGTGCTGCGAGGACATATATTACGGGACAAAAAACGCGAGCGCAAGAAGAAATTCCAAATTGGCCAAATTTTGTCGTGAGGTTATGGAACACACAGGTCAACCTGGTAGCTAATTTGGGACGGGGCTTTTTTAGCTACCCCTGCCAGAATCACTATTGTTCGTCCTATTGACAGCGGGGGTAGCTAAAAAAGCCCCGTCCCAAATGAGCTACCCCAGGTTGAGGTGAGCAAGAAGGGCCTCGCGGGTGTTGGGGACGTTGTCTTCGATCACGGCGTCGAGGGCAACGTTGAGAAGCTGTCCCAGCTCAGGCCCCGGTTTGACGCCGGCGCGAATTAGGTCCCCTCCGTTGATGCCAAGCATCTTAAGCGTATAGGGCTCCCCAGCTTCCAACAGTTCGTGTGCGAGCGAACGCATCTCCTCGATCGTCTCGACGTAATAGAAGCACGACGGTGCCTTACCCAGCGTATCGGCACGCTTAAGGTCCATAAGCTCGTCAATCAAACGCGGCGTGTCGACGCCCTCACCCGAAAGCGAGCGCATCATATTGAGCAAACAGGAGCGCTCGGGGCGCAACGGCTTATCGTGATACCTGATAAGCAGACACACGTCGCGAATCAAATCGTGCGAAAGCGCCAAGCGATCCATAATAGCGCGCGCTTTCTTGGCACCAAGCTCAGGATGACCGTAAAAGTGGCCGCTGCCCGCATGATCGACCGCAAAGCAATCGGGCTTGGAGACATCGTGCAAAAACGCTGCCCACATTAAGCTCGACGAAGGCGCCACACCGTCACACAGCGCCAGCTCCCCCGCTACCGTCAAAACGCGAGCGATATGCTCGTAGACATTAAAGGCGTGGTAGACGCTGCGCTGGTCAAACCCACGAGCCGGCGCAAGCTCGGGCACGGCGGCGCAAACAAGCTCGGGATAGCGTAGCATCGCGTCTCCCCCATGTCCGGTCGATAGAATCTCCTCGAGCTCAATGCCCACGCGTTCGCGTGCCACGGCATCGAGCAGCGGCGAGCACTCGGCAAGCGCCTGTTTGGTCTTAGGCTCGATCATAAAATCCAGACGGCAGGCAAAACGCACGGCGCGCAGCATGCGAAGCGCATCCTCGTTAAAGCGACGCTTGGGATCTCCAACGGCACGAATCAGCTTACGCTCCAGGTCGCCCTGGCCATCATAACGGTCGACAAGACCGCGCTGGGGATGCCAAGCCATGGCGTTAACGGTAAAGTCACGACGTGCCAGATCGTCCTCAAGCGACGCCGCACGCTCCACACTCTGGGGATGGCGACCATCGGTGTAAAAACCGTCCAGGCGATACGTCGTGACCTCAATACGCTCATCGTCACAAAGGGCGGTAATGCCGCCAAATTTTATGCCCGACTCAACTACCGCAATGCCGGCTGCCTCGAGCGCCGCCTTGGACTCTTGCCACAGGCCGCTACAGCACATGTCAACATCGTGGCTGGGACGTCCCATCAGGGCGTCACGCACCCAACCGCCTACGAACCAGGCCTCGAGACCGGCGTCCTCAAGCGCACGTAGCACACGCAGGGAGGCATCTGTGGGCTGCGTACCGTTGAGCGAAACATTACACATACCTATGGCCTCCTACGCTTGCAAGCGTTAACGATGGTTCTCAAGCAGTCTAGCAAGAAACAAGCGTGAGCGCACATGAAATCACATCGTCGATTCGCGCGAACGAGACAGCAGAGCCCATGCGGCCAACAGATAAAAACACCCGCCTCGGAGATCCAAAGCGGGTGTTCGGCAACGATGTGTCTAAACGGTTAGCAGACCTGACGAACGTCGATGTGCTTCTTATATTCGTCCACCTTGGCAAAATCGCCCAAACCAGGGCACTCGACCACGTTGGCACCGGTTGCCATCGAGAGGCGCAGGGCGTCCTCGACGCACTCGGGGGCATCGTGCCACACGGACAGGAAGGCGGCAAGCGAGGAATCGCCGGCGCAGACCGTCGAGAGCAGCTTGACCTCAAAGGTGCGTTTGGCAAACCAAATGTGCTCGCCGTTGGAGAAGTACGCGCCGTCGCCACCAAGGGTCAGCAGCACATTCTTTGCGCCCTTGGCGTGCAGCTCAGCCATAGCGCACTTAACGGACTCGTCGTCGCCACCGCTCACCTTAATGCCAAAGATGTCGAGCAGCTCGTCGTCGTTGGGCTTAATGAGCAACGGCTCCATGGCAATGAGATCGGCCAGCTGATGGCTCGAAATATCGAGCACGAACTCGGCACCCTTTGCCTTAACACGGCGAAGAACCTCGGCCAGGAAACCCTCGGAGGTGTTGGGGGGCAGCGAGCCGCTAATGACCAGGCAGGTCATGTCGTCGAGCGAGTCGATGAGCTCAAACATCTCCTGCTCGTTGGCAGCATTGATGGCAGCGCCTGCATTGACCATGTTGTACTCGGTATCGGGACCGGCGTTGAGGAAAACGTTGACGCGCGTGATCCCGTCAGTCCACACGGGCTTGACGGGCACACCCAGGGCCTCGGCGCCCTTGACGATATACTCGCCTGAGAAGCCGGCAAAAAAGCCCAGGATCGTGGTGTCGACACCGTAGTGATCGAGGGTGAACGAGACGTTGAGACCCTTGCCATTGGGCGTATAGACCGCGTTGCGCGTGCGGGTGACGGTGTTGGCGGAAAGTCCGTCGCAGGAAATGTTGTAATCAATGGCGGGATTTGCAGTGAGCGTGTAAATCATGAATGTTCCTTTCACAAAGCAACGTGATAATGAAAGTATATTCCACACCTTGTGAAAAAACCATAGCAACTCGGCGAACGGTGTAGAACGCGTGCAGGTCGCCAGAAAAGCAGCAAGGCGGGGCAAAAATCAGGAGTGCTTGCCCTGAAGCTCATTTGCAATTTACAAATAAGCGCCCCGGCTTAAACCGGGGCGCCATATAGCCAAGAATATGTAGCGTTTCGCTTACTTGCGATCGAGCTTGCGGACAGCAACACGCTTGCTATACTCATCGACGTGACCGAAGTCGCCGATGCCCACGGACTCGGCAACGTTGGCGCCGGTGGCCATAGCGAGCTTCATGGCCTCCTCGACGTTGTCGCGATCCCTGTACCACTTGTGCAGGAACGCAGCGAGAGTACAGTCGCCGGCGCAGACGGAAGAGACCAGCTTGATGTTGAACTCACGCTTAGCGTACCAGATGTCCTCGCCGTTGGAGAAGTAAGCGTCGCCGCGGCTACCACGGGTGAGCAGCACGTTCTGGACGCCGGCATCGTGAGCCATCTTCATGGCAACGCGGACCTCGTCGTCGGTGTCGACCGGCACGCCAAAGATGGCCTTCATCTCGTGATGGTTCGGCTTGATGAGCAGCGGCTTCTTGTGAGCGAGCTCCTTGAGCTTGTCGGAAGACAGGTCCAGGACGACGTCGGCGCCACGAGCCTGAGCGTGATCCATGACCTGAGCCAGGAAGTCGGGCGTAGCTTTGGGAGGCACGGAGCCGGAGACGATCAGGCACTCAAGATCGCCCGCGGTGTCCAGGATGTTGTAGAGCTCCTTCTGGTGCTCCGGCGTAATCGGGGCGCCGGGGTTAAGGATGCCGTACTCGTGCTGGCCATCGTTGACATAGGTGTTGATACGCGTGATGCCGTCGGTCCAGACCGGGCGGCACAGGCAACCCAGGTTCATGACCTCCTCGACGATGAACTTGCCCGTGAAGCCGGCGAAGAAGCCGAGCACGACGGTGTCGACGCCCATCTTCTTAAAGGCGAAGGACACGTCGAGGCCCTTGCCGTTAGCCGTGTAGCTGGCCGAGCCGGTGCGGACGTTCTCGTCGGGCTCGAGCGGAGAGCTCGAAACCGTCATGTCGACAGCCGGGTTAGCGGTTAGCGTGTAGAACATTTACAGTACCCCCTGTATATTTGAGGGCCGCGCGGCCAGCCCATTCCAACCACGCGGTTACCTCTGATACCAAATTAGCGAGCGGCAGCCTCAAGCAGCGCCTTGACCTCTTCGGCAGTGTTGCAGGCGAGCGCCTTCTCGGCGAGATCGTCGCACTCGGCCTTGGTCCACTGGCTGATGGTCTTGCGGGCGCGAAGGATAGACGGAGCGCTCATCGAGAACTCCTCGAGGCCCCAGCTGATCAGCAGCGGCTCAAGCAGCGGATCGGCAGCGGCCTCGCCGCACATACCGACCATGATGCCAGCCTTGACGCCGCTCTCGATGATGTTCTTGAGCGAGCGAAGCACGGCGGGATAGTACACCTGGTACAGGTTAGAAATGGTGTCGTTACCACGGTCGGCACACATGGTGTAGCCGATCAGGTCGTTGGTGCCGATCGAGAAGAAGTCGGCGACCTCGGCCAGGCGGTCAGCGATCAGCGATGCGGCAGGCGTCTCGACCATAATGCCGACCTCGATGTTCTCGTTGAACTTGCGGCCCTCTTCGGTCAGCTCGGACTTGCACTCCTCGACGAGCTCCTTAACGGCCAAGACCTCCTCGACGCAAGTGACGAGCGGGATCATGATCTTGACATCACCGAAGGCGCTGGCGCGCAGCAGAGCGCGGAGCTGTACCTTGTACTGGTCGGGGTTGGCCAGGCAGTAACGCACGGCACGGAAACCCATGAAGGGGTTCTCTTCCTTGACCATATGCAGGTACGGGATCTCTTTGTCGCCACCCACGTCGAGCGTGCGGATGATGACCGGAGCGCCATTGAGCGCGCTGGCAACCTTGCGATAGGCGTTGAACTGCTCCTCCTCGGAAGGAAGCTCGGCGGAGTCCATGAACAGGAACTCGGAGCGGAACAGGCCAATGGCCTCGGCGTCGTGATCGAGCGCGTTGGGCACGTCATCGGGGTTACCGATGTTGCAGGCAATGATCTTCTTGATGCCATCGGCAGTCACGGACGGCTTGCCACGGAAAGCCTCGAGGGCTGCCTTCTCGGCAGCGAAAGCCTCGGCCTTGGCGGTGTAGGCGGCAAGCGTCTCCTCGTCGGGATCGGCCTCGACGATACCCTTGCCACCGTCGACGACAACGGTCATGCCGTTGCGCAGCGCGGTGCAGCTGTTGGCAACCGAAAGGACAGCCGGAATCTCGAGGGCGCGGGCGATGATCGCGGAGTGCGACGTGCGGCCACCGGTCTCGGTGACGATACCGGCAACGTGAGCCTTATCGATCGTGGCGGTCATGGACGGCGTAAGGTCGTGCACGACAACGACAGTGTTTTCGGGCAAGACGGAGAGATCGACGACCTCCTTGCCCAAAAGCTCGGCCAGAATACCGGTGCGGATGTCGGCGATGTCTGCCGCGCGCAGGCGGAACATCTCATCGTCCATGGACAGGAACATGTTCTCAAACATGGTCGAGGTGTCCATGAGCGCCTGCTCGGCGCAGGTGCCGCCGTCAATGGCGGCGTTGATGGCGTCGGTCATGCCCGGGTCCTGAGCCAGGACGATGTGTCCGCTCATGATTTCGGCCTCGGCCTCGCCCACCGTCTCCTTCATGTGGTCGGCCTGAGCCTGGGTCTTCTCGCAGAAGACCGAAAGGGCGGTCTGGTAGCGCTCCTTCTCAGCTGCCGAATCAGCAACCTCGTGCGGCTCAAACGTCAAGTCGGGTTCGACGGCAACCATGACGGTGCCGATACCGATGCCCTCGGAAGCGTTGACTCCCTGATACATTCCTATTCCTCTCTCCGTGTCATGTGATAAAGCGTTTTGCCATATCCATGACAAAAGAGCGCAGTTCCCTTTAAACAGGTCACTGCGCCCCCAAATATGAACTTAGTTGTTCAACATGCGACCCGTTTGAGTTCTACTCGCCAAGACCGCTCTTGATGAGCTCGATGGCAGCAGCCAGAGCCTCGGCCTCGTCAGCGCCGTCGCACTTGACCTCGACCTCGGTACCGCAGGGGATGCCGGCAGCCATGAGGGCCATCGGGGACTTGCCGTTGACCTCCTTCTCGGGGGTGACGACCGTCACGTCGCAGGCGTACTTGCCCATGGTGGAGGCGAAGAGGCCAGCCGGACGCATGTGAAGACCCTGAGGATTAACGAGGGTAGCCTTCTCAGAAACCATAATTGACTCCTTTTTTGTGTTTAACCCCTATCAGCAATGCGACAGGAGCCATATTCACGACGTTGATTATATTAACTCACATCAAACGGTTTTTCATTATGTTTCGCACGAATTGTTGGACAGATGTCGTTCCTGCATGCTCGCCTGCCGGGCGGGGCGGTTAAGTTTGCTGCTCTACAGTCCTGCGCAAGACGGAAAGCACATTAAGTGCTTTCCTTTGCGTGCGGAACTCGCGACAAACTTAACCGCCCCGCCCGGCAGGCGAGCTGCGGAAACTCGGTCGGTCCAGAGCAATATCGTGCGAACGAAATTCTGGCTGATAATTTGTTCGCCTGGTTGATCTGGTTGATGCGGTTGTCTATACCCTCCTGTGAACTGAGGAGTATCCCGAACTGTCGGCAGGAAGGAAATGTCCCTCAGTACCGGGTTACTTGAAAAAAGGCGGGGACCCCTGATGGAGTCTCCGCCTTATATACAGGGGGCGATGTTATTCGCAAGCTGCGGGATTAGACCAGACGGGCGTTGATCGTCTTAGCGATCTCGGCAGCGTCGGTGGAACCCTTAACGGTGGCACGGAAGCCCTCGTCCATGAGCGCCTCGGCGACCTTGGACAGGATCTTGAGGTGCGTGGTGCCGGCCTGGGCACCGGGGATGAGCAGGGCAATAGCCACGTTGACAGGAGCGCCGTCCATGGTGTCCCAACCGGTCACGCCAGAGTCGTCCTTGACGACGATGACGGCGGCCTCGGTAATGGCATCAGACTTGGCATGCGGAATAGCGAAGCCCTCCATCATGCCCGTGGTGCCCTCGGCCTCGCGGGCCAGGAAGGCGTTCATTACGGCGTCGGCGTCGTCAGCGATACCGGCCTTGACAGCCTGGTTGGAGACAAAGCTCAGGGCCTCGTCACGAGAAGCAAAATCCTCGGCGACAAAAACGTTCTCGACCTTCACGAAGTCGGAAGCCTCAGCCTTGGGGGCCTCGACGGCAGCGGCCTTGGGAGCCTCGACCGGCTTAGCGGCAGCGGCGGGAGCGGCCTTCTGATTCTTCTCGAAGTCATACTTCTTGAAAGCAACGAACAAGATGCCACCGACCACGGCGCCGATGAGGATCGCGAGGACCCACAGCGGACCGTTCTCGACAACGGGCAGGACCAGGAAACCACCGTGAGGCGCCGGATCGTGGACGTTGAACATAATGGTCAGGATCGAGGCGATGGAGGAACCGAGCATCATGATGGGCATGACGGGCCAGATGTTCTTGGTCATGAACGGAATGGCGCCCTCGGTGATGTGGGTGCAACCAAGGATGAGGTTGACGATACCGGCGTCATGATCCTCCTGGCTGAAGTACTTCTTGCCGACGATGACGGCGAAGGTGGTGATCAGCGGCGGAACGATGCAGGCGGCGGAGACGGCAGCCATGAAGTTGGTGCCGAAGTTATAGGTGTCGGTGCCGACACCGGCAGCCAGGGCCTCGGTGAGCATAGCGGTACCGGTGACGTAAGCAGCCTTGTTGACCGGGCCGCCCATATCAAAGGCGCACATGCAGCCAATGGCAAGACCCAGGACAACAGCGCCAGAGGCAGACAGACCCTTGAGGAAGTCCATCATGGCGGTGTTAATGGCAGCCATGGGGCCGGAGATGCCGAGCATGACCAGACCGACGATGGCGGTCGAGAACAGCGGGTACAGGAAGATAGCCTTGAGGCCGTCCAGGTTCTTGGGCAGCTTGGCAAAAACCTTCTCGAGCAGCAGGATGACATAGCCAGAGAGGAAGCCGCCGACGATGCCGCCCAGGAAGCCGAAGCCCACGCCGGCACCGCCGGCATCGATCATGCCGGTCTCGGCATTAACGGGCAGGCCCTGGATGGCGATCATACCGGCGACAAAGCCGGGAACGAGCGCCGGGCGCTTGCCGATGGACTCGGCGATATAGGCGGAAAGCACGGGAACCATGAGGTTCATGGCGATGCCGCCGATGATCTTGAGCATAGCGGCAAAGCTGTTGTAGTCGGCAGCCGTCGAGTCGAAGGACGTGATGCCCCACAGGAACGAAACGGCGGTCAGAACACCACCGGCAACGACGAAGACCAGCATGTGGCTGACGCCGTTCATGAGGTGCTTATAGATGATGTGACCGATGGACTCCTTCTCCTCGACCTCATCCTCGACATCGGCAGCAGCCGCAACCGTGTCGTCGCCCTTGGCGGCGAGAGCACGGTCGATCAGCTTGCCGGCAGCCTCGACGGACAGGGCCTTGGAAACACCGACGGAAACCATGGGCTTACCGGCGAAACGCTCCGCCTGGACATCCTTATCGGCTGCGACGACGACGGCCTTGGCACCGGCGATCTCACCCTTCGTGAGTTCGTTCTCGACACCGACCTGGCCATGAGTCTCGACCTTAATGGTCAGACCGCGCTCGGCAGCTGCCTTCTCCAGCGCCTCCTTCGCCATGAAGGTGTGCGCGATGCCGGTCGGGCAACCGGTGGCGGCGATGATGTCAAACTTAGCCATGTGTCCCTCCTTCTTGAGTACTGCGCCCGCGGGCGCTCCCCTACACGCGCTACGGTGCGCGTTTTTCCACTCCTGAAAGATACCAAGCCACCGCTTATATGAGAAGCAATCCAGCCTATTTCTCCGGTGAAAGGTTCTTTCACAACCGTAAACGGTCGATGAAAGTTTACCATCAACTATTGAAACAGCAAGGTGTATCTTGTAATTGATTTCCCCGTATACTAGAGCGGCACACAACAAGACAGCTTTTAATGCCAACTAGGAGTCATCCATGTCCGATAGCAGCAAGAGCGCACTCTCCCTTATTAGCACGCACAAGGGATACAGCGAGTCCGAGCAGCGCATTGTCGACTATATCCTAGAGCACCAGTCCGAGGCACCGCTCCTAACAGCCGCGCAACTCTCGCGCGCCGCCGCAACCTCCGAGGCCACCGTCTCGCGCTTCTGCCGCAAGCTGGGCTTTGGAAGCTTTCGCAGCTTTCAGTTTTCGCTGGCGCGCGATCTGGAGAGTCAGCGCAGTGAAGGCCTCACAGACGAGGTCTCGCTCGATAATATGGAGCAGAGCCTCAAAAACATCCTCGCCGCAAAGGTCAGTGAACTCAATGCGACCATCGATGGCATTGATCACGATACACTGGCAGCCGTCGTGCACGCGTTTAAGAACGCAGGGGCTATCGAGTTTGCAGCCGTAGGTAATACCAACGCCGTTGCGCTTGACGCGACGTTTAAGTTTTCGCAACTGGGCCTTCGCTGTATGTCAAGCACCATCAGTGAAACCTCGATTGGTTTTGCGCTCACGTTGCGCCCCGGCGACGTTATCGTGCTGATCTCGAACTCTGGCAAGTCGCGTCGACTGAATCGCATGGCAAAAGCGGCTCGAGGCTGTGGTGCCACCGTAGTCGTCATCAGCAGCGACAGCAAGTCTCCGCTTGCTCGCCTAGCCGACTACACCTTTAATACCGTGAACCACGAGGCGCTGCTCACCACGGGCGACTTTGCGTTCTCCAAGATCAGCGCCACGATGATCATCGAGGTTATCTACAACTTCCTGCTGCCCGAAATCGAGGACGCCCGAGAGCACATTAGCTACTACGAGGAGCTTATCCAGCCGGATAAGGTCGTGGAATAGAAATTTTGGCGAGCCGACAAACGCCACTCGCCACGAAACCGGCCCATCTACTACGTTTTATCAGTATGGCCCAACCACATACCGAAAATAGAAAAACCGCAGGCGTTCTACCTGCGGTTTTCTTTTTGCAATTCAAGGCGTGGTTGCCGATAGCCTATTAAACGTAGTAGATGGGCCGGTTTCGTGGCGGCCGGGTCGAACATACATGTAACGGCTCGGCCTAAGCACGCGCTTCCTCGAGCATCTGCTTTGCGTGGGCCAAGCTCGCCTCCGATTGATCGCCGCTCAGCATACGGGCGATCTCTGCGGTACGGGCGTCCCCGGCCACCTCATCCAGATGGGTTTGGGGAACGTCGCCGGGCTCTTTGCTCACCACGTAATGTTTGTCGGCCATGACGGCGACCTGCGCCAGGTGCGTTACGACAATCACCTGATGCGTTGCGGCAAGATCTGCCAGAACGCTCGCAAGGGCGCGTGCAGTAGAGCCGCCAACACCGGCATCGACCTCGTCGAACACCAACGTATCCACGCCGTCCGCGTTACCCAAAACAACCTTGCTCGCCAACATGACACGGCTCAGCTCGCCGCCAGACGCAATGCGGCGCAGGGGGCGCGGCGTCAATCCGGCACCGCTACGATACAAAAGCTCGTAGCTCGAAGGGCCCGCCGGCGTCCACTCGGCGCGCGGAAGATCGCGCGAGTCCCAAACGAGCTCGGCGCCGCCCATCTCCAGGCGCGCCATCTGACGGCCAACCTCGTGGCAAAAGCGCGGGGCTGCCGTATTGCGTGCGCGCTTAAGTGCCTTGGCGGCGGCGAACAGTTCGCGCTCTGCCGCGCCAAGCGCTTCGCGCGCCTTCTTAATCTGCTCATCACCATCGTCTACCAGCGACAACAGCTCTCGCGAGCTATCGCGCATGGCAAACACGTCTTCCATGGTGGGACCCCACTGACGCAAAAGTCCCTTAAGGTCGGAATACCGCTCGCGCATACGAGCCAGCTCGCGCGGGTCGAAGGCGACCCCATCTCGATAGGCACGCAGCTCGTTGGCACAATCCTCGAGCGAGATGCAGGCATCCGAAAGCGCATCGGCGATAACACCCAGCTTGCGATCGACAGTAGCCATACGCGAAAGCTCCGCGACGGCACTGTTCACGGCATCGAGTGCTCCCCCTTCGGCAGCAAGCGACGCATGGGCATCGTTGGCCGTTGCCACCAGCACCTCGGCATGCTCGGAGCGTGGCAGCAGCTCCTCGAGCTCCTCATACTCACCCGGCTTGGGGTCGACCTCGGCGATGCGCTCCAGAGCGAAGCGCGCCTCCTCGACACGACTCCCCTGCGCACGCGAGGCCTCTTCGACGCGACGGACCTCTTTGGCAGCCGCGCGCGATGCCTTAAGGCAAGCACGATAGCGATCGAGCGCCTCGAGCGCCGGGCGCCCCGCCCACGCATCGACCATGGCAACATGATGCGCAGGGTCGAGCAGGCGCTGGTGCTCGTGCTGGCCGCAAAGATCCATCATCACTCCGACGCGCTCCGAAAGCTCACGCACGCTGGCGATGCGGCCGTCAATTTTTACGCGGCTGCGACCCTCGGCAGAAAGGCTGCGCTGCACGGTGAAGCCCTCCGTGTCGTGCGGGCCGTCAAACAGGCGCGCCTCGACGTTGGCGAGCGTCTCGCCCTCGCGCACCGTCGACGAATCCGCGCGCTCGCCCAAAATGAGCTTAAGCGCAGAGAGCAACGCAGTCTTACCGGCGCCGGTTTCTCCGGTCAGAACCGTTAAGCCCGCGCTCGGAACCAACGTCGCCTCGCGAATGAGGGCAATGTTGGAAACCTGCAGCTCATCGATCATGACGCACTCCGTAGAACACGCGGCTCACCGAGTTATAGAAGCTCTCGGGGCCGTAATCCAGCAGCAGTACATCGCCGGGACCGCGACGCACGGCCACGCTCTCGACCGTGCCATCGCAGGCAATAAACCGTCCATCGATGGCAATCGCTGGCACGCTCGGGCGGTCATCGGACATAAAAATCTCGACGACGTCGCTTGGCGAGGTCAAAAAGGCGCGAGCCTGAATGGTATGTGGGGCGATGGGCACGCAAACCATGCCCGTGTAATCGGGACTGACGATGGGGCCGCCGGCGGAAAGCGCGTAGCCGGTGGAACCGGTCGCTGTCGAAACGACGACGCCGTCACCGCGCAGGCGGTCGATATGATGGCCGGACACCGTGATGTCGAACTCAACCATATCGGACAGGGGCCCGCGCGTAAGCGCCATATCGTTAAGGGCAAACGTGCGCACGACATCCTTCGTGCCATCTTCGCGCACCGAAACGATATCCGCGGCGAGGGTGGCGCGGCGACTCACATGGAGCTCACCGGAAAGGGCATCGCTCACGACCTGCAAAATATCGCGATCCTCGGGGCTCGCGGCCGTCAAAAAACCCAAATGACCATAGGAAAGGCCCAAAATGGGGATCTCGCGGTAGTTGAGAATACGGGCGGCACGCAACAGCGTGCCGTCGCCGCCGAGCGTAATGACCAGGTCGGCATCGTCAACATCGGGCGCACGCTGGATCTTGGAACGCTGATCGGCAGCCCATGCGACCTCGTAGCCCTGGCGCGAAAGCCAAAGCTCGAGCATCAGGCCGCTCTCGACCGCCTCTTGCTTGTAGTAATTGGGAACCAGAAAGACCTTCATAGCGTTGCAGCTTTCTCGCTCAAAGCCGTTACCTGTGATTGCAGCTCATCGTCGGCACGCTCGCCAGAGGCAAACCTCGTGCCGTACAGGAAAAATTCGACGTTGCCCTTGGCGCCATGGATGGGCGACACGCACACGTCGAGCGGGAACAGGCCCTTGGCGGCAAAGAGCTCAATCGCCGCCACAAGCGTATCGCGGCGGACGGAGGGGTCGGTCACGATACCGCCCTCGCCCACCAGCGCAGCCGGCGCCTCAAACTGCGGCTTTACGAGCGTGCAGAACGAACCCAAAGGCTTCAGGCACGCCAACACGGCGTCGATGATATTCGCGATACTCGTAAACGACACATCGCAGACAGCCAAGTCGATAGCGCCGCCGTAGCCAAGCTCGGGCAGTTGTGTCACGTTGGTGCGCTCATGGAGCCTCACGCGCTCGTCTTGGCGCAGCGACCAATCAAACTGGGCGCGACCCACATCGACCGAAACGACCGTTGCGGCGCCACGCTTGAGCAGGCAATCGGTAAAGCCGCCCGTGGAGCAGCCCACATCGAGGCAAGCAAGGCCAATGGGATCGATCCCAAACGCATCGAGCGCGCCCTCGAGCTTGAGCCCGCCGCGCCCCACGTAGGGAATACGGCCCTTCACGTGCAGGGGCAGACCGGGCGTCACCTTAAGGCCCGGCGAGGTCAAACGCTCGCCGCCACTCGAGACCGAGCCGGCCATAAGAGTGCGAAGGGCATCCGCGCGGTCGGCGCAGATGCCCTGTGAAATCAGTTCGTCATCGAGACGCACGCGTTTCATGAATGCCATCAACCATTCGTATCCGGAGACGCGGCCTTGCTATCCTGGGATTCGTTTGCCGCATCCTCATCGTATTCCTGCTCGAGCTTATCGGCCTCACGAGACGTTAACTCAAACTTGTCGACCATATCGACCGCACGGGAGCCAAGTTCGATCGCCTCGTCAAACAAATCGAGCGAACGCTCCAAGGACGTATCCTTGGAGCGAACGGTAGCGATGATCTGGTCCAAGCGGTCCGAGATCTCGTCGAAGTTGCGAACGGAACCCTCTGGCATGGCTACTCCTCGACGGTACCGGTCTCGACCTCGGCGACCTCGGCACCCTCGTCGAGAACGCCGGCCGCAGCCTGAGCGGCTGCAACCTTGGCGGCAGCCTCGGCGGCCTGGGCCTCCTCGCGGGCGCGGTCCTCGGCCAGCAGCTCCTGATACAGGTCCTCGCCCGGCAGCTCCTCGCTACGCGCGATCTTGCCCAGCACGCCATTGACAAACGACGCGGACTGGTCGGTGCCATAGGCCTTGGCAAGCTCTACAGCCTCGTTGATCACGATGGCGTCCGAGACCTCCTCGTCGGTGAGGAAGCGCATCTCATAGACGGCGATACGCAGCAGATTGCGATCGGCGCCGGGCATGCGCATAAGATCCCAGTTCTTGGCGATGGAGCGCAGGGCGCAGTCGATGCGGTCGATATACTCGTAGGCACCGCGGCACAGCTCCAGAGCGTAGGGGTCGAGGGGACCCTTCGAGATCAGGAAATCGCCCTCGAGGACGCGCTCGAGCGGGCTGTCCGTCGCCTCGGCCTGGAACAGCAGCTGCAGCGCCTGACTGCGGGCAAGCGTACGCCCGCGATAAACCTTAAGGCTCAAAGGTTACTCCTTGGGGAAAACGAGGCCGTCGATGCAAACGTCAACGCGCTCGACCTCGACGCCTACCTGGGCATCGATAGCTGCGACCACGGCGGAGCGAACGGCCTCGGCGAGTTTCTTGAACGGATAGCCAAAGAACACCACGACGCGCACGGTGAGTGCGAGCTTGTCGCCGATGACCTCGGCCTCTACCGGCGGCTCGGAAGCCGGGGCCTTGGACGAAAGCATCATGGAGACAAGGTTGGTGGCAAGGTCCTTGACGCCCACGGAGGCGATGCCCTCGACATCCGTGACGGCGCGCGAGACGATGGCGGTCAGAACATCGGGCGAAATACCGATGCCGTCAATCTTGATTTCCTGGGGCATGAATCCTCCTAGAAGAGTTGGTTGCTAGACGCGGGAGACGAACTTGCCGTCGCGGGTGTCAACCTTAATGACCTCGCCCTCGTTGAGGTACATCGGGACCTGGATGACAGCACCGGTGTCGATGGTGGCCGGCTTGGTGGAACCCTGAACGGTGTCGCCCTTAAAGCCCGGGTCGGTCTGGACGATGGTGGTCTCGATGAACATCGGCGGGGTCACGCCCATGAGCTCGTCGTCGGCGAAGAGCAACTGGCAGGTGTCGTTCTCGCGCAGCCACTTGGAGTTCTCGCCCACCATGTCCTCGGGAACGGGAACCTGCTCGTAGGACTCGTTGTCCATGAAGATGTAGTCGGCGCCGTCGTTGTAGAGGTACTGGAACTCACGGGTGGTGAGCATGACGCTCTCGAACTTGGTACCGGCGTTGCAGGTGTTCTCGACGACACGACCGCTCTTGATATCGCGGGTCTTGTAGCGCACAAAAGCACCGCCCTTGCCCGGCTTGACGTGCTGGAACTCGACGATGGTGTAGACCTTGTCCTTAATGCGGAGACCGAGGCCGTTCTTGAAGTCGGCGGTAGAAATGGTAGGCATAGCGACCTTTCTTGTTATGGGTAGAACGCACAAGCGTCCAAATTACATACGAGCGAAATTATACACTTGCAGGCGGCGCCTGCGGCGAGCGCATAAAAAGAGAACGCGGGGCGCCCGAATCATTTCGGACGCCCCGCTTCCAAAATCGAACTGAATGGCTTAGCAGTCGATGACGTGCAGGTCGTGCGGGGTCTTGGTGAAGGGCTCATAGCCGTTCTCGGTGACAACACCGTAATCCTCCAAGCGCACGCCGCCCACGCCGGGCAGGTAGACGCCAGGCTCCATGGTGACAACCGAGCCGACCTCGATGATGTTCTTGCTGCGGTTGAAGTTGGGCAGCTCGTGGATGTCGATACCGACACCATGGCCCAGGCCATGGTTGTAGTAATCGCCATAACCGGCATCGCCGATGATCTTCTTGGAAAGCTTGAAGATATCGTTACCCTCGACGCCCGGATGGATAGCGGCGACGCACTCCTCGTGGGTGCGGCGCACGAGCTCGTACAGGTCGAGCTGTTCCTGCGTGGGCTCGCCCATCACGACGGTACGCGTCATATCGGAGCGATAGTCGCAGTAGCCCGCGCCATAATCCATGAGGACGAAATCGCCCTTCTCGATGACACGGTCGCTCGGGACGGCATGCGGGTTGGCGGTGTTGGGACCGCTCGCGACGATGGAGCCAAAGGCCAAGCTGTCGGCACCGTTGGCGAACATAAAGTTCTCGAGCTCGTTGCGGACCTGCTTCTCGGTCATACCGGGCTTAATAAAGCCGAGCATGTGCTGGAAGGCGGCATCGGTGATCGACTGCGCGTGTCGCATGAGCTCGATCTCCTCGGCATCCTTGATGGCGCGCATCTTACGAATGTCGTCATGCATCAGCGGCAGCATGCAGGCGACGGAGCGATCCTCAAGACCACGCTGAATACCCTGGTAAAAGTTAATCTGCATGTCATCCTCGACGGCGCAGACACGACACTTGTTGGCCGCGATCTTGTCGGCAACCCAACCGGGGATGGTGCCCTCGTCCATGTCGTAGACCCAGGGGCTGCCGGCGGGCGTGTTCTCCTCAAAGCTGTTGAGATAGCGCGAGTCGGTATGGAACAGGCATTGATCGGCCGTAATAAATGCGGCGTGCGGAAACTCGAAGGTGTAATCGAAGACGCCCTTTACACCCGTGAGCCAACGGAGGTTGGCCTCATCGCGCACGACGATAGCATCGTAGCCGCGCTCGACCATCAGGGCACGGACACGCTCGATACGACCGGCAGGACCGGCAGCAAACTCAGACATTCAGATTCCTTTCTTATTGTCCTCAAAAAGAGCAGGACGGGCTTCAAACAAATAGCCGAACCACAAGCGATTCGCAACCGATTGAAAACCCGTCCCTCAAAATGATACGAAAGACGATGGATGTCAATAAAGTTAAAAAAGTTCCTTGCGAGAAGCAAGATACGCCTGCGCATGGCGTTCGAGAATCTCGTCCTCGACATTTGTCAGGCGAATGGCGCCGAGCGCCGCGGGCAGCGGCAGCATGCTGCGGTTTGAGCGGGCAAACTGCTGCTTGCGGAACTCCTCGATAAACGCGGTGGGCTCCAAGTCGAAGGCAAGCTCTTCGATGCCAAAGTCCTCCAGGCAATCGTCGAGATCAAACACATTGTCGATATCGAAGTCGCAGGCATCATGTGCTAGGCGCGCCTCAAAGCGCATACCCTCGGAAAGGAGCTGGTATGCGGGAACGTTAGCCGCGGCCTCGCCCAGGCAGGCGCGAAGGGTGCGCTCCCCTGTCTTACCAAAATCGAGTGCATGGCGAGCACTGGGGTTCGTGGCCATGAGCACATCTTTGCGCGCGGTCTGGGACCACTGCACAGCATTGACGAGCGCGACCTCCTCGCCGGAAAGAATCTCGGGAACAGTCTCGGTAAACTGATTCCAGCGGGACTTGCTGCTCGAAAGCATGGTGCCAACAAGCACCACATAGCCGAGCTTGAGATCCTCGGGGTCCGCCTCGCGAACAAGGTCGAGGTCACACACGACCAAGCCCGATTCGGGACGGAACGCGATAGCGGGAAGCGCATTCGACGACGAGGCGACGAGCGGCTTCATGGTCGTCGCGACCGTGAGCATGGCGTCGAACGTTGTCGGCAGCAAGGCGCACTCGGTGCGACCGCACCACTGATTAGCACACCAGCTAACAACCGAGCAGGTTGCGGCATCGCCAACGGCGACAACAAGATCGTCGCAGGTAATGCCGTTGGCAGATAGGGCGCCAAAGATGGCATCGGCATCGGCCAGCGTGGCACCAGCAGGCGAAACCTCGAGTGGGAGCTGCGACACGACAAAACCGGCATCAACCAGCGCATGCTCGACGACCTCGCCAAAACGCTCTGACGTGGCGTCGTTCCAAACCACCAACGCGCGCTTAGGCTTGCCCACAGCCGAGGCAAACATGCGCGACAGCTCCTCGAACGCGCCCAATCCGACGCGGACATCGACACTGCGGTTTTGGAAATTGATCAGTTGACGGCGAATCATAGCAGCCCACGCTCCAAAAGCATCTCGGCACAAAGGTAGGAAACGTCCTCGAAGGACTTGTTGCGAATATCAAGGGTAATATCGGCGGCCTGGCGATATAGCGGACGGCGATGCTCAAACAGGCGCGCGGCATGCTCGGGCGAACGGAAATCGGGACGCGTGTCGGACCGACGAATCTGGCGAATCGAATCCTCAAAGTCGCCTTCGAGATACACACAGATACCCATCTGGTGCATAAGCTCAATATTCACCGGAGTCTCGACGATACCTCCGCCGCAGGAAACCAGCAGGCTGCGCTCGCTTTGGAGCGAACGGAGCGCCGAGGTCTCGAGCTCGCGAAAACGTTCCTCCCCCTCGGTCTCAAAAATCTCGGTCACCGATTTACCGCAACGACGCACGACAAGGCGGTCGGTATCGATAAAGCGACGTTTGAACATAGTTCCCACGTTGCGCGCAAGCGTCGATTTGCCCGCGCCCAAAAAGCCGATAAAGAAGATATGGTCGCAGCCGTGTTTGGTGTGCTGGGACATAGCGAGACCTATTCCTCGCAGGGAAGGTCGCGCAGGGCCCGGCGCTCAAAGATACGGAAGATCTGCGTATACCACAGGTCCTGAGTGGACTGCGGCTTTACCAAGATGGTATCGACGCCGGCGAAATTGCCGCTCCACACGTCCGTGTAGAGCTGATCACCGATCAGCACCGCCTCGTCGGCCGTGGCGCCGAGGCGCTTAAGACCCGCCTTGAGGGCAAACGGAGCCGGCTTCATGGCGTGGCTAATGGCCTCGAGTCCCAGCTCGCGTGCCGAGCTCATGACCTGGTCGCGATGCCAGTTGTTAGACACCATGCACAGCTTAAAGCCTTTGGCGCGGGCGGCATCGAGCCAAGCGGAAACCGCGGCGGGAACCTGCTCGGTGTCACGCGGCACCAGGGTGTTATCGCGATCGAGCAGAATGGCGCGTTTGCCGTCGGCCCACAGGGTATCAAGGTCGATGCGGTCGACGGATGCAACATATCGTTTGGGGCTGAAAATCCTCATGTTTAATTCCAAGACTGTTGGTGCTCTTCGTAGGTTTGCGAGAAGTACTCCTCGTCCTGCGTAATGTAGAAATACAGGTCATCGGAGTCGGTCGGCTCAAGCGTGGCCTTGAGTGCCTCGAGCGACGGGGAGCAGATGGGTGTGGGTGGCAGACCCTCGTGCTTATAGGTGTTGTACGGACTATCGCTCTGCAGGTCGTCGGCGGAAACCTCGCCACCGGTGACATACATCATGGTCGCATCGCTGTTGAGATAACGCAGACCGTCGAGCTTGCCGGCAAGGCGGTTGTAGAAGACCGAGGCGACATGTGCGCGCTGCTCGGCGTTGAGACCCTCGCGCTCAACGATGGAAGCGAGATTGATGATGTCGTAATCGGACATCTCCACGCCGTAACGCTCTTTGATCTTGGCCTCGCAACCGGCAAAATCGAGAGACTTGTACTCGGTGTTGAACTGATCGAGCATGGCACGGATAACGTCATCGGCGCTCGGGTCCTTGCCCAGCGAATAGGTCTTGGGGAACAGAAAACCCTCGAGCGAATCGTTGGCGGCGCCCTTAAGGAAGCTATAGTCGTCCACGTAGTTGGAGGCCTTGGCCTGGTTGAGGAAGTCTTCCTTAGAGATGCTGTCGTAGGCCTGGGCCACACGGTCGGCGACTTGATCGACCGTTAGACCCTCGGGAATAGTAAGCGCATTGGAGCCCTCATTGGGGCCTTCCATGAGCTGCTGAACAACCTTGGTCGCATCCATGAATGTGGTGAACGTATAGGTACCAGGCTTGAGCGACATATCGGCATTGAGCTTTTTCACCGCCGCATAGTAATCCTTGGGATTTTCGACGATATGGTTCTCGGAGAGGATCGAGGCGATGGTGTCGCCCGAAGCACCGTCGGGAATGGTCACCGTAACCTGCTGACCAGCCGTAACCTTCGTATCCTCACCGGCAAAGAAGCCCTTGACGGCCGGCACGACAAAGAAAGCGATCGCAGCAAGCGCGAGCACCGCCACCACAACGCCGATGATCATGGGAACCGGAGAACTCTTCTTTTGAGCACCGCGTCGAGCACGCGTGTCGTAGCTCGAGCGGGTCGCCGGAGCAACGCCATGCAAACCGCGAGCATGATGCGAATGAGATTGGGTAGCCTGCGTTCGCCGGACAGGTGCCTGCTGCTTAAAGCGGGTACCGCCTGCAGGCTGGGCCGTACGAGCAGTGGGCTGCTGAGCCGCGCGAGAAGCCGGATGCTGAACCGAACGAGCAGAAGGCTGCTGACCCGTCCGTTGAGCAGGTTGGGCCGAACGAGCGAAGGACTGCACCGGGCGCGCGCCAGGCTGAGCTGCGCGCTGCGTCGGCTGTGCCGGACGCTGGCCAGGCTGGGCAGGGCGCGACTCGGGCTGACGTGTACGATTCGGCTGGCGCGGATCGGAAGCGCTAGGCATGCGAAACCTCCTCGTTTTTACGATCGAGCCACGTCTGCAAAAACAGGCTGGCGGCAATCATGTCGATCTTGCCCCTCATCTGCTTTTCGTTGAGGCCCTGCTCGCGCAGGATACGCTTTGCCTCTTGCGAGGACAGACGCTCGTCCTCAAACTCCAACGGAAGATCGAGCTCGTCGGCGATCTTTTGTGCCACGGCGGCAACGCGCTCGGCTTGAGGGCCAGGCTCACCGGCCATGGTCAAGGGACGTCCGCTTACCAGGATGTCGGGCTCATAGTCCTCAACCAGGTAACGGAACGTCTTGGCCATACCGGTGACCTCAGCGGCCGGAAGCACCTTGACGGGCATTGCCATCTTGCCATCACGGCTCGAGACGGCAATGCCAATCCTGGTCTCCCCTATGTCGAGCGCGAGCGCGACCACAGCGACAACCTAGGCGCCGAGCGCGGTCTTAGCGGCCGCGAGGGCATCGGCGATACCGGCAGCATTCTTGCCACCGGCCTGGGCCATGTTGGGACGGCCGCCACCGCGACCGTCGACCAGACCCGCGATCTGCTTGATCACGTTGCCGGCGTGGAAACCGGCCTTGACGGCGTCATCGGAGCCGGCGGCAAGCAGGGCCGGGGTGCCCTTCTCGGTCACGCTGCCAACAACGCAGGCGACAGGGCCGGTGACCTTCTGGTGCACGGTATCCCAAACGTTGCGCAGGTCGGCGGCCTCGAGACCCTGAAGCTCAGCGACGACGAGCTTGTAGCCATCGAGCTCGACGGCGCCCTCGATGGCGCTGGAGATAGCGTCGGAGGAGCCACCGGTCAGGGCCTTCTTGAGCTTATTGGACGTCTCGCGCAGCTCGGCCTGCAGGTTCTCAACGCGGGCGGGAACCTCGTCGACGCGGCACTTGAGCGCAGCGGCAGCAGTGTCGACGAGTGCCAGGCGGTCGGCCATGTAGTCGAGGGCGCCCTTAGAGGTCACGGCCTCGATACGGCGGACGTTGGAGCCCGTAGAGGACTCGGAAATGATCTTGAACAGGCCGATCTCGGCAGTGTTGGCGGCATGGGTGCCACCGCAGAGCTCGCGAGAGAACGGCTGGTCCTCGGCGCCCACAGAGACGACGCGGACGACGTCGCCGTACTTCTCGCCAAAGAGGGCGACAGCGCCGGCGGCCTTGGCCTCGTCGATGCCCATGACGCGGGTCACGACCGGCTTGGAAGCGAAGATCTGCTGATTGACCAGGTCCTCGACAGCCTTGAGCTGCTCGGAAGACAGGGCCTCAAAGTGCGTGAAGTCAAAGCGCAGGTGCTCGGGCGTCACCAGCGAGCCGGCCTGGGAAACATGCTCGCCCAAGACCTGCTTAAGGGCGGCGTCGAGCAGGTGGGTGGCGGTGTGGTTGCGGCGCAGAAAGCCACGACGCTCGGCGTCGAGCGCGGCGGTCACGGTGGCACCAACGGTCAGCGTGCCCTCGGCAACGTGGGCGACGTGGGCATACAGGCCGTTGTGGTTCTTGGTGTCAGCAACCGTCAGCGCAACGCCCTCGGCAGAAAGCTCACCGGCGTCGCCCTGCTGGCCGCCCATCTCGGCATAGAACGGGGTGCGGTCGAGCACAACCTCGACATCTTCGCCCGCAGCGGCGGACTCTACAGACTCGCCGTTGCGCACGATGGCGACAACCTTGGCACCCTCGATGACGTCGTTGTCATAGCCGTCGAACTCGGTCGCGGCAACTTTGTCGGAAAGCTCGACCCACACGTCGTTGAAGCTGCCCCAGGCGTCGCCCTTGGCATTGGCGCGGGCGCGGGCCTTCTGGTCCTCCATGCAGGCGGTAAAGCCGTCCATGTCGACGTCGTGACCAGCGGTGCCGGCGATCTCGACGGTCAGGTCGATGGGGAAACCAAAGGTGTCGTGCAGCTTAAAGGCAACATCGCCCGGAAGGACAGCGCCGTCGGCGAGCGCGGCCAGGGCCTCGTCCAGGTAAACGCGGCCGTTGTCGAGCGTCGTGGAGAAGCGCTCCTCCTCGGAGGCGACGATACCCTTGACGAGCGCGACGTTCTTGAGCAGCTCGGGATAGGCCTCGCCCATCTGAGCGTTGACCTCGTCGATGAACTTGGACAGGAAGGCGCCCTCGATACCCAGCAGGCGACCGTGGAACACGGCGCGGCGGAGCAGGCGGCGAAGGACGTACTCGCGGCCCTCGTTACCGGGGAGGATGCCATCCGAGATCATAAAGTCGACGGCACGGGAGTGATCGGCGATGATACGCAGCGAGCGGCTGGCACCGGAGTAATCGTCGGCGTCATAGGTCTTGCCGCTGATCTCCTCGCCCAGCTTGATGAGGTGCTGCATCAGATCGCCGTCGTAGTTAGCGGTCTTGTGCTGCATGATAGCGGCCATGCGCTCCAGGCCCATGCCCGTATCGAGGTTGCGGTGCGGCAGCTCCGGCATGGAGCCGTCCTCCTGGCGGTCGTACTGGGTAAAGACGAGGTTCCAGAACTCCAGGAAGCGGTCGCAGTCGCAGCCGGGCTTGCAGTCGGGGCTGCCGCAGCCGACCTCCTCGCCCATGTCAAAGTAGATCTCGGAGCACGGACCGCAGGGGCCGGTGGGGCCGGCGGCCCAGAAGTTGTCGTCCTCGCCCAGACGCGAGATGTGATCCTCGGCAACGCCCAGAGAGCGCCACACGTCGTGGGTCTCGTCGTCCTCGGTAAAGACGGTGAAGTACAGGCGGTCGAGCGGCAGCTTGAACTCCTTGGTGATGAGCTCAAAGGCCCAGGCACAAGCCTGCTGCTTGGAGACGCCGCCAAAGGAGAAGTCGCCGAGCATCTCAAAGAAGGACAGGTGACGGCCATCCTCGCCGATGCAGTCGATGTCGTTGGTGCGGACGCACTTCTGGCAGGAGATAGCGCCGATCTCCTTCATGGTCTTCTTGCCCTGGTAATACTCCTTAAACTGGTTCATGCCGGCGTTGGCAAGCAGCAGCGAAGGATCGTCGGGGACGAGGGACGAAGAAGGATAGAGCTTAAGACCGCGCTCCTCAAAGAAGTTGAGGAACTTAGAGCGAATCTCAGCCGTAGTCATTGACGGGTAGTCAGCACTCATAGAGGGAATCTCCTCGGTTTCACATCGAAACAGTTCAAACGTAACGATATTACCATCCCACCGCGCCTGTGCAAAAAAGAGGGTCGCCAAACAGCGACCCTCCAGCGAATTTGCACGTTATTGCCTATGAACTTGAACTTGAAATGACTTACTGCTCATCATCGTCCATGGAACCGTCGATGCCGGTATTGGTATCGTCGTCCGAGTTGGAATCGTCGTCTTTGGCGAAGGGATTCTTGAAAAAGCCCGTAGCATCGGGCTGAAGGCCCGAGAGCTTGATCCAGGGGTTATCGAGCTCGGGCCTGGGCATGGCCTGCGCCTCGGGCGCAGTCTCGTTACCGATGAGCTCGGACTCATAGATGAACGTATCGTCTCCAAGCGCGTCATAAGCGGCAACCGGGTTGCCCTCGGTATCGCGATAGGGCGTGCCCTTAAACACGGCGCCGTCGTATGCCACGAGCTGGCGGCCGGTCTCGTTCTCAAAGTAGTAGACGAAAATGCCCTTGAGGGCCGCGCACAGCGGAATGGCGATAACCATGCCGATGGCGCCCATAAGCGCCGAACCGATAACGAGGGCCGTCAGGCTCATGATGGGATGCACCTGCACCGAGCTCTGCATGACTTTAGGCGAAATGACGTTGTCAGTGACATTTTGCGCCACCATGGTCACGACCAAAGTCCATAACGCCAGCATCGGGCTGAACATAAAGCCGAGCACCGTGGCGATCGCCGCGCTCACCCAGGGGCCAACAACAGGAACCAAGTGCATAATGCCCGTAAAGATGGCCATGAGTGCCGCGTAGGGATGGCCAATGAGCGTAAAGCCGATAAAGGCCAGGATGCCACCGCAGATGGACGTCACGACCATGCCACGCATATAACCGCCGACCGAGCGCGAAAGAATCGCGACCATAAAGCGGTAGGAGGTCTCCCTTTCCTGACCAATGATGGTGCAGACCTCGTGGTGCATACGGGGATAGTCGCAGGCCAACCAATAGGCAAGCACCAAACCCAGGAAGATGACGAACAGCTGCGAGGCCGTATTGGTAATGAACGGGAATACACCGCGACCAAGCTCGGCGGCAATCTGAGATACATACTTGGACGCCACGGTAACCAGCGAAGAAAGATTATCGTCCAGATACTCTTTGAGCGGCGTATTGTTGAGCGTCTTGGCATGCGAGACCATCTCGTTGAGATCACCGCCCGCAACACGAAGCTGCTCAGGCAGGCGGCTCAGGACTTCCATGATCTGACCAAAGAGAATCGGCGACAAGATGCAAACGACACCGACGAGCACAGCAACGACCACAATAAGCGCGATGAGCGAACCAATGCCACGGTTAACACCGTGATGCTCGAGCCAGTTAGTGATCGGCGACATCACAAAAGCGATGATGGAACCAACAGCTAGAAACTCGATAACCGGCGCCAAGATACCCATAAGGTTAAAGATGACGGCGGCGATGGCAATGCAGCCGACGACGGCCCAAATGCGAAGCGTCAGAATACGGGTATCGCGCAGCGCGCGATCGGTTTGTTGGGGGTGTTCACTCATGAACGAACCATCACTCCGTCGGGGTCGATCTTATCCTGAACCTTCTTAAGGGTACGGCGCAGCAGGCGCGAGACCTGCACCTGCGAGATGCCCAGCTTCTTGGCGATCTCGATCTGGGTCATGCCCTTTACGAAACGCAGCTCGATAACCTCGCGCTCGCGCGGCGAGAAATCGCGGATGGCCTCCTCAATCACCAGGCGGTCATCGGTGAAGTCGAGCTCGTTGTCATCGTCGGCGTAACGGTCGAGAATTGAAGGCGCGTCGTCAGAATCGGACGCACCGGGGGCCTCGATGGGCACCGAGGTATAGGCCGAGGACGATTCCATGGCCTCCAGCACCTCGTCAACGGTCACGTCTAGGTACTCAGCGATTTCCTCAACCTTAGGCGAGCGCTGCAGCTCGTTAGTGAGCTTGTCGGTGGCCTGGTTAACCTTGGCAGAGAGCTCCTGTAGGCGACGCGGAACGCGCACACTCCAACCCTTGTCGCGGAAGTGACGCTTGATCTCACCCAAGATGGTGGGCGTGGCGAACGTGGTGAACTCAAGTCCGCGCTCGGGGTCAAAGCGGTCGATAGCCTTGAGCAAACCCAGATAGCCGACCTGCATGAGGTCGTCGAGCGGCTCGCCGCGATTCTTAAATTTGTTGGCAAGAAACCTTACCAGGTTCATATGGGACATGACGAGCTGCTCGCGGGCGTCCGGATCACCGGTCTCTTTGTAGCGACGAAACAGCTCGCGGGTTTTCTCCTTGTCCCAAGCGGTCTTACCGCTCCGGGAACGTTCGGTCATATTAGATATCCGCCTTGAGATCGAGGGAAAGCGTCAGAGGCGCCGCAGTCTTTTCGTAGGAATCGCACACGCTTGCCAGAATGAGCTCGGCATATACGGCGGCCTGGTCATCCTCATCGACAGTCGCCTGGTCGCCAAAGGTGAAGGTCATGCCCACGTGAGACTCATCGACATCGAATTTGATCGAGATAACGTCAGAATCAACGGCCGTGCAGCCAAAGATGAAGGCCTCCTCGGCAGCCATACGAATGTCCTCGATGCGATCGACGGACATGGAACACAGCGCGCCGACATTAGCCGCCGTCATGCGCACCAGGCGTGCAAGACGCGGATCCCCGGCAACAGTCAGCGTGATAGAGCAAGTTGCTTCACTACTCATCGCAGGACTCCTCGGAGGTCTCGGCGGGCGTGTAAGTGTAATACCGGGCTGCTTTAGCAGCAGGCTTCTGTGCATCATCGTCACCAGCAGCGGCATCGTCCCCGGCTTCGCCAATCAGGACACGCTCGGTCGGCTGCTCGGCTTCGGCGGCAGCGGAAAGATTATGCTCGGCCTCGACCGCGGGGGCCTTCACCTTGTTAAAGAATTTCTGAACGGCACCGGCCGCAGAGTCGGTCACACTCGACACAGCATTGCTGGCTTCGGCCATGCTGCCCGTAACCTCGGAAATGTCGCGAACCACGGCTTCGACCTCTACGAGATTGGAGGTAAGAGCGTCGACGGCGGTCTTGCTCGACTTGAGGAGCGGCTCAACCTGCGCCAGCGCGGGGGTGAGCTCATCGACGGCGCCATCGAGCTTTGCTACCACGGGCTGAGCCTCGGCGATGGTGTTGTTAAGGTCGCTCACCGTCTTGTCGAGCGAATCAACGACAGTGCGGGTCTTTCGCAGCGTGAGCGCGAGCTCGATGACAGCCCACACGCCGGCAACGGCGAGCAGCAGCAGGGCGATTTGGATGGGACTCATACAAGCCTCCCGAAGGAATCGAAATACAGACGCTGTTCATGGTACCCCAAAGGGGACCGAACATGCCAAAAGCAGCAACGTGAGACAAAATTACCAGCAGCTACTTCGGTGCATTCCCGCTACGGTCGCGCTCGCTTTGCTCTACACGCCACTCTTCCCAGCCGCGGCCGGCAGGCTGCCAAAACGCACCGCGCTCCAGCCCCTCGGGCAAATAGCGTTGATCGACCCAGCCTTCGGGATAATCATGCGGATACTTATACACACCGTATTCGTCGCTGCCCGGGCGATGACGATCGCGTAGATAGCTCGGCACCTCGCGCAGCCCACTTGAATGAATATCGGCCAACGCCGCATCAATCGAGGCCTCACACGCGTTGGATTTTGGCGCCAAGCACACATAGAGTGCAGCCTGAGCCAGATTAATGCGACACTCGGGATAACCGATAACCTCGGCAGACTTAAACGCGGCATGGGCCACCAATAGCGCCTGCGGGTCGGCGTTGCCAACATCCTCAGAAGCCTGAATCATAATACGGCGAGCGATAAACTTAGGATCCTCCCCCGCATCGATCATGCGCGCGAGCCAATAGATCGTGGCATCGGGGTCGCTGCCGCGCATAGACTTAATAAACGCGCTGATGATGTCGTAGTGCATGTCGCCGTTTTTGTCATACGAAAAACCACGGCGCGGATTGGCAATCTTTACGTCATCCACGGTAATGGGATAACGCTCCCCCGCCGCCGGCGCTGACGTTCCCTCGGTATCGGGACGCGTGACGGCAATCTCGCTCGCAAGCTCGAGCGTCGTGAGTGCCGAGCGGGCGTCACCCGCAGCCAGCGTGCAGATGGTCTTAACCGTATCCTCATCGGCCGAGAACTTGCCGTTCAAACCCTGCGGCGCCTCGAGCGCACGCTCGATAAGCGTGGCGATATCCTCGTCCTTTAAATGTTCAAGTTCCACCACGCGACCGCGCGAGAGCAACGCCGAGTTGACCTCGAAGTACGGATTCTCCGTCGTGGCGCCAATCATAATGACGGTACGGTTCTCAACCGCATGCAGCAGGGCATCCTGCTGCGACTTGGAGAAGCGGTGAATCTCGTCGATGAAAAGAATGGTGCGACGGTCGTACGTATTCAGGCGCGTCTTGGCCTCGTCAATCACGCGGCGCAGGTCCTTCACAGTGCCCGTCACGGCGCTGACCTCGACAAACTCGCTCTTGGTATGGTTGGCGATAATGTGGGCCAGCGTCGTCTTGCCCGTACCGGCCGGCCCATACAGAATCACACTCGACAGCACGTCATGCTCAATCGCGGCACGCAACCACGAGCCCTTACCGACGGCCTTTTGCTGGCCCACGTACTCGTCGAGCGAATTGGGCCGCATGCGCACCGCAAGCGGCGCATTCTGAAAGGAACGCTCACGCGTCGAAGCAGAAAAAAGGTCGTCCATAGCCATCCCGTGCATCAATCAAAAACGTTTTCCATAAACAGTATACCGAATATATACGAACTACCGTTCGTTAATATAGGTACGGTGCGGAAACATCAATCCCGGGAACAGTTTGCTCGTGAGCTCGCAGAAATAACCGTCCGTCATGCTCGCAATGTAATCCACGACCGTCTGGTCCTTATCGTCCTGCCAGGCATAGGTGCGATCGTAGTAGGAAAGCTGCTGCTCAATGCGCGAAATGTGGTGCTTAAAGATATACGAGGACTCGTCGCCTTCGTTTATGTCCCGCAGGCAACGGCCATAGAGCTTTTCGAAGGCCTCGCGCAGCTCCGCTTCGGAGTCGCCTTCTATGCCGCCCTTGCTATAGATCTTCTCGTAGTTCTCGCGCTTGGCCCGGCGGATCTCCTCAAACAGGTCCTCGCTCATCTCGATGCGCGGCTTGCCATAGCTGTGCTCGACGATATCGATAGAGGCATGCGTAAGGATCCAGCTGTTGTATGCACCGCCCAGGTCATCGTCAAAGGCGTCGGGTGACAGCAGGCCCGCCGCAATGGCGTCTTGGCGATCGCGCCCAACGTAGGCAAGGATATCCGAGATGCGAACCACGCAGCCCTCGAGCGTCATGGGGCGCAGGTGCTCAATTGCGCTATAACCCGTGGCAATGCATTCCTCGACGGTTCGGTCGAACTGGTTAAAGGAACCCATGTCCGAAAGCTCAAAAACACGCTGTTCGTACTCGCCGTTGTGGCACAGTACGCCATCGAGCGTCTGGAGCGACACGTTGCGGCCGTACAGCGCGTCGAGCACGCGGACCGACTGCACATTGTGGAAAAAATAACGCCCCGTGCGCTCATGATAGATGTCGTTGAGGAAACGCTCACCGGCATGGCCAAAGGGCGTGTGGCCCAAGTCGTGGCCTAAGCCAATCGCCTCGATCAGATCGCAGTTGAGCCCCAGAGCACGCCCGATATCGCGAGCGATGCGCGAGACAAGCTGCACGTGCAGGCCGCGGCGCGACAGATCGTCGTTGCTGCGAAAACTGAAGACCTGCGTTTTGCCTGCATAACGTGTGTATGCTGGCAGATGCAGAATCTTTTCGATATCGCGCATAAAGGCCGGACGCATAAGCGTGCCCTCGTCTGCGGCTCGATCGACACGGCGGATGGCCTGGTCGTCACCGCATCGATAGGGATTAACGACACCCGAGGCGCGGTCGGCGGCAATGCGCTCGACCAGCTCGGGCGACAACGCCGCGGGAATGCGATCCAGGCGCGCCTTGATGGCGGCTGTCTGTTGATTGATTGCCATGGCATGCTCCTTAAAAAGGGCGCGCAAACGGTTATAGCGTACTACCCACGAACTCGATTATGGCAAATATTGGCACCAAAAACGGCAGCAAAGGCAGCGAGCGCGATTTTACGATGAGACAGGCAGCGGCAAGGGTCAGGAGCGCAACCGCAAACGCGACGACGCCGCCCAGGGGATCGAAGGTGCAAAGGGCAAAGAGCGCCTTGGCATCCCCCATGCCAACGCCAGGGGCATGGCGAAGGCGACGCCAGAGTGACTCAGTAAGCACAAGGGCAAGGTAGACGATGACCGCAAGACCGGCGTGGTCAAGCGCCATGTTAACGCCCTTGTCGAGCCAGACGCCTGCAAACGCCGCCACCGCACACGCGCCGGCAAGCTCATTGGGAAACCGCCGCTCGCGGGCATCAATCGCCGCGCCGGCAAAGATGCAAATCCAAAACGGGATATAGAACATCGAAACCCCTCAACTGAGCGCTCAAACGTAAAACCACCGCAAAGGTTCTATCCCCTTTGTGGTGGTTTTGATGGTGGTTATTTGGCACCCTGCATGACTTCGTCGAGGGTAACGCTTACGGCGTGCTGCGTCGGCACCCAGTCGACCTTCAAGAACAGCGCTGCCACCGTAATGGGGATATAGCTGAACATAAAGATCGGGAAGGTAAACAGGTTGGTTACCAGACGCCACTTTTGTGCGCAGTGAATATGCTTGTATTCAAAGATAGTCGTGAGCAGCGCCAGGATAAAGAAAGTCTGATACATCATAGCGAAGGTCATAATGAGCGAAGCGGCACACGCCTGCATCTCGACTTCGGTAGCCAAGAAACCGTGCGAAAGGCCGCCCACGATGAGGAACGTCGCATTAGCGAGCATCGAGATCAGAGAGAGCAGCATGCCCGGTGCGATCGTCATAAACATGTCGTAGGCGGCAAAGCGATGATAGCGGAAGGTCGATTTGACCAAGTGCTTACCGTACGTAAAGAACACCTGGTAGAAGCCCTTGGTCCAACGCATACGCTGTTTCCAGGATGCCTTAAACGTCACGGGCTGTTCGTCAAAGAACTCCGCCGGCGCATATCCAATGCGAATGCCGTGAATGGCACAGAACGTGGTGAACTGAATATCCTCGGTCAGCGTGTGGAACTGCCAGCCGTGCATACCCTCGATAACGCTGGCGGAGATAAGGTAGCCCGAACCCGAAACGGCGCAAGACGTCTTACAGATGTTGCGCGCGTTGTTGAGAAAGCGTGCCTCGCGTAGATACCACGTGGCATTAGCTGCCGAGATCCACGAGCTGCCAAAGTTCTTGGAATTGCGATAGCTCGTAACAACATGGAAGCCCTGGTCAAAAGCATCGTTCATCTTGGACACGTAATCGCGGGCGATAACGTTATCGGCATCGAAGATAAAGTAGCCTTCAAACGTATCGGGATACTCGTTAAGGATGCGGTCGAAGCCATAGTCCATGACCCAGCTCTTGCCTTTACGGGCCAAGTCATTGCGCTCATAGACGACGGCGCCCGCCTCGCGCGCGAGCTGCGCCGTGTTGTCGGTGCAGGCATCGGCGACCACGAAGACCTCGATAAGCTCGGACGGATAATCTTGGTCCTTAATGGAGCGCACGAGGTTGGCGATCACGGCCTCCTCGTTATGCGCCGCGATAAAGAAGGCATAACGATGGAGCTTCTTGGCCTTGGGAGGCGCGACCTCACCACGAAGAGCGCCGATGACAAAGAAGACCACCTGGTACAGAAAACAGACCGTAAGCAGCGTGACGACAATCTGGTTGAAGATCACGATAGGTGTGTTGGTTTGTAAAAAGGCGAGCATGCAGGCTCCCAGGAACGCGTGACGTAAACAACCGTATATCTTACCGCAGGCTTACGGAGTTCAAGAAACCACCTAATACTGGCTAGGCCTCGAGCAGACCGAGCTGAGGGACGATTTCGTTGCCAGCGGCAGTGCGACCGAGCGAACGCGGGGCCAGAACATCCAGAACCGCCGCAAGATCCCATGGCAGCTCGTCACGGCACTCGATGTGCTCCCCCGTCACGGGATGATCGAACGCCACACGCCAGGAATGCAGGAACTGCCTGGTCAAACCCTGATCGGCACGAGCATCGCACTTACCATAGAGTGGATCGCCCACGCAGGCGTGGTTGATATGGCGCATGTGAACGCGAATCTGATGCGTGCGGCCGGTAAACAGGTGACACTCGACAAGCGTGTAGCCGTCGTCGAAACGCGTGGAATCAAAGCGCTCAAGGACCTTAAAGGTCGTGATGGCCTGGCGCGCAAAGGGGTCATCGGAAACCGCCATCTTCACGCGGTCGCGCGTCGATCGGGCAATACCGGTGTTGATAGTGCCCTCGTCCATGGCGATGTGCCCATGAACGAGCGTAATGTAGCGACGGTCGAGCGTGCGCGTGCGGATGAGATTTTGGAGCGCGCGCTGGGTGTCGTCGTCTTTAGCCGCGAGCATAAGACCCGAGGTATCGCGATCCAGACGATGCACGATGCCGGGGCGGTCCTCGCCCTGCACGGTACCCAGATGGTCGATGCCGCAGTGATAGACCAAGGCATTCGCAAGGGTGCCGCTCTCATGACCATGCGCAGGATGGCACACCAGGCCGCGCTGCTTGGAGAGCACCATGAGATAGTCGTCCTCATAGCGAATGTCGAGCGGGATGGCCTCGGGGATCACGTCGGTCGGGTCATGCGGCTCGGGCAGGTCGACCGAGATGCGGTCACCGGAGCGTACGGCATACTTTTTAGATAGGCAGGTCTCGCCGTTGACGGCAACGGCGCCTCCCTCGATCAGATGCGCGCAGGCAGAGCGCGTGGGGCAGCCATCGTTGGCGCCCAGATAGGCGTCGAGACGTTGACCGGCGCAATCGTCGGCAACGAGAATATGGATGTCGGCCATTAGCGCTCATTCCTTTCGCGAATCTTGCGGGCACGCTCCCCACGCTGCTTAGCTTTACGTTTGGCGCGGGCCTCGTCACGGGCGTTGAGCTCGGCGGTCGCATCGACCTCGCGAGCGGCGGGACTCAAGAACATGTATCCGATGAGCGCCAGAACGACACCGGCGGTAATGCCGATATCGGCCACGTTAAAGACGGGGAAATCAATGAAGGTAGTGGCAATAAAATCAGTCACAAAGCCCATGGCCAGGCGATCGATCGCGTTGCCGATGGCGCCGCCCGCAACCATGGCCATACCCACGACCTCTAGGCGAGCGAGCTGAGGAGCACGGAGCAAGTACACGGCAATGGCGGCAATGGCCGCAAGCGCCAGCACGGCAAACGCTATGCCATGGCCCTCGCCCATGCTAAAGGCAGCTCCGATATTGCGGACAAACACAAAATCGATCACGCCGGGGATAACAGTCATATGCAGGGTATCGCCCACGGCACGAACCGCAAGCTTGGTCAGCTGGTCAACAAGCAACACAAAGAGCGCCACCCCACCAGCAACACCCAACCGCCAACGCAAAGGCGGCGTCATATCCGCACCACGACCCAAAGAAATCCCCTACCCTCAAGAACGTCGAATTCCATTTAACGCAAATAACCATCTTATATTGCCATACGCAGAACGCACGACATATCCACCAATGCGACAAAGGGGCTGTCCCCTTGTCCCTTCACCGGGTAGTCTTTTTGGGACGGGGCTTTTTAGCTACCCAGTCCAGCGCTTTCGAAGATTAAGTCCTTATTTGAGGTAGGGCAGCTAAAAAAGCCCCGTCCCAAAAAGACTAACGACAGCGAAACCCGCCAGAGCGAGCAAGGTGCCTTGAAGCAAGGCGGCATAGACCTTCTGGTCATGCCGCCGAAGCTGAAAGGCAGATTGCCGCTCTGGCGGGTTTGCAGCGTCAACCTGTTACGCGGTTTGGTAAAACCGCGTAACTACAAGGCATTCGCGCAGCGCTTGCAGATATGCGCGTGACCGTTGTACTCGCCGACGGTGGTGCGATAGTTCCAGCAACGGTCGCAGCACTCGCCCTCGGCGGCCTCAATAGCGACGGAAAGCTCCTCGCCCTGGGTCAGCTCAACATCGGAGACGATGTAGAACTCGGCCAGATCGACGGCCTTGTCGCCGGTCAGCAGCGCATACATCTCGGCGGGAACGACCGCCTTGACGCGGACCTGCTGGCTCTTGTTGAAGGTGCCGGCGGAGCGGGCATCCTCAAGGGCCTTGGTCACAGCGCTACGGAGCTCGAGCGAGGCCTCGAGCACGCCCTCGAACTCATTGGCCTCGTCGAACGTGATGGGCGACTTGTACCAATCGAGCAGCGCGGCGTACTTCTGGTGATCGACGCAGCCGGCGGGCGCATAGGCCATGGCCTCGTCGACCGTGTAGGACAGAATCGGCTGCAGGTCGCGCATGAGCATCGAGAAGAGCTCGGCCAGCACGGTCTGGGCGCTGCGGCGCTCGAGCGAGCCGGGCTTGTCGCAGTACAGGCGGTCCTTCAGGGCGTCGAGGTACACGTTGGAAAGCTCGGTAACCACAAAGTCGTAGAGCGCACGGTAGGCGCGCGGGAACTCGTAGCTGGCGTAGGCGTCGTCGACCTCGGCCTGGACCTGGGTCAGACGGGCAACCATGAGCTTGTCGAGCGGCAGCAGGTCGGCAAAGGCGACGCCGTCGGTCTCGGGCTCAAACTGACCCTCGAGCTCGGAGAGCAGGAAGCGCAGCGTGTTGCGGAAACGACGGTAGGCATCGGACGTACGAGCAAGGATCTCGTGGTCGATGGAGACGTCGGAGCTGGTATCGACCGAGGCGACCCACAGGCGGATGATATCGGCGCCCATCTCGTCGCAGACCTTGTTGGGGTCGATGACGTTGCCGAGCGACTTGGACATCTTGCGGCCCTGGCCATCGAGCGTGAAGCCCTGCGAGACGACCGCCTTGTACGGAGCGTGGCCGTTGGCACCCACCGAGGTGAGCAACGAGCTCTGGAACCAACCGCGGTGCTGGTCGGAGCCCTCGAGGTACACATCCGCCGGGTACTCAAGCTCGGGGCGATACTCGCAGACGGCCTTCCAGGACACGCCGGAGTCCCACCACACGTCGAGGATGTCCTTATCGGCCTTGAGGTGATGGCCGCCGCACTTGGGGCAGACGCAGGCCTCGCCCAGATAGCTCTCGGGAGCGTCGGTGAACCAGGCGTCGGAGCCCTTCTCGTGGAAGAGCTTGATGACGGCGTCGAGCGTGGCGTCGTTCATGACCTTCTCGCCGCAGTCGGCGCAGGTGTAGCTGGGGATAGGCACGCCCCAGTTGCGCTGACGGCTGATGCACCAGTCGGGACGCTGCTCGACCATGGCACCGATGCGGTTGGCCGCGTGGGCCGGATACCACTTGACGTTCTCGCGGATCTCTTTGCCAGCCTGCTCGCGCAAACCGGTCTTGTCCATCGAGACAAACCACTGGTCGGTAGCACGGAAGAGCACCGGGTGCTTGCAGCGCCAGCAGTGCGGATAGCTGTGCGTGATCTTCTTCTCGAGGACCAGGGTGCCGCGCTCGCGCAGGAACTCGATGATGCGCGGATTGGCCTCGTCGGTATCCATACCGCTGAAGGGGCCACCGGTACCAAACTCCTCGCCGGTGTAGAACTTACCGTCGTCATCAACCGGCATGCAGATATCGGTGATGCCCTCCTTGAGGCAGGCGAAGTAGTCGTCAACGCCATGGCCGGGCGAGTTGTGGACGATACCGGTACCGTCATCGACGCCGACGTAATCGGCCAGCAGCGCCACGCCCTCGACACCGTCAAAGATCGGCTGCTTGTAGTGGATGTGGTGGAAGGTCTCAGCGGGAACCACATAGGGCTTACCGTCGACCATGACCGGGGTGTACTCCCAGCCAAACTCCTCACAGCACTTGGGAGCCAGGTCCTCGAGCATAACCTCGGCACGGCCATCGTGCTCAACGGCAACATAGGCGGCGCCGGGCTTAAGGGAAACGGCCTGGTCGGAGGGGATGGTCCACGGCGTGGTCGTCCAGATGATGAAGTCAACCGGGCCGTCGAAGTTCTCGAGACCGGCAGGCTTAGTGGTCATCTCAAAGCGCACGAAGATGGACGGGCTCGTCTCGTCGGAGTACTCGATCTCGGCCTCGGCCAGCGCGGTGTGGCAGTGCTTGCACCAGTGGACGGGCTTATGACCGCGATAGATCATGCCCTTGTCGAACATGGCCTTGAAGACCTCGATGTCGGCGGCGTCATGCTGGTGATAGAGCGTCAGATACGGGTTGTCCCAGTCGCCAAGCACGCCCAGGCGACGGAAGCCGGCCTTCTGCAGCTCGATGTTCTCGACAGCGAACTTATTGCAAAGCTCGCGGATCTTAGCCGTGGAGGTCTGGTTGAACTTCTCGGTGCCGAGCTTCTCCTCGACCTTGTGCTCAATCGGCTGACCGTGGCAGTCCCAACCGGGGACATAGGGAACCTCATAGCCCTGCATCATCCAGTAACGGTTGATCATGTCCTTAGAGATCTTGTTCATGGCGTGGCCGATGTGGATCGGACCGTTGGCATACGGAGGGCCGTCGTGCAGCACGAACTTCTTGTGACCCTTGTTCTTCTTTAGAACTTGCTCGTAGACCTTGTTGTCCTGCCAGTCCTTGAGTCGCTTGGGCTCGGACTTGGAAAGACCGGCACGCATGGGAAAACCGGTCTTGGGCAGATTCATCGTCTGCTTGTACTCGTTTGCCACGGTACCCCTTTCTTGTCATGGGCGCGCACGCCCTCTGGGCACCAAAAAAGCGCCCGTCCCTGCAAGCTGGGACGAAGCGCCACAAGACAGGCAGTCTGCCCGTAAAAGCTCTTCGCTTAACCACCCAGCTTAGATGCCCTCGCCCGCGTCGCCGCGCGCTCGCATCCGTTACTCGGCTGGCCTGTATCGACGACCATCTCGGCGATATCTACTAAGACGTGCCTGCGCGGCACGTCCGTTGGGACCGCAGCTCCGGGGTGATTTTCATCGGTCGCATGCACGGGTTCTCAGCGCTCCCCGCTCTCTGTAGCATGCGGACGGCCGACTACTCGTCCCCATCAACGCTTATGCGGAGTATGCTAGCACGTTCCGCGCCGACGAAAAACCCTCAACACTGGTTTTATACGTTCGAAATTTCTCACGGCTGTGGACCTTCTCTAGGAGCAAAATACCTGAAAGCACTTTATCGAACGAAAGAAGGTTGCTATGCGCACGATCGGAATGAGCGACTATACCGTCGGCGAGGACTGCTTCGACGAGCTGCCCAGCGCGCTGGCCGAATACGGTGCGACCAAGGTCGCAATCATCGGTGGCAAGCGAGCACTGGCTGCAGCACTTCCCGGCATCGAAGCCGCGCTGGCATGCACCGGCGTCGAGGTTCTGGAGAGGCGCGTCTACGGCACCAACAGCACACGCGCCAATATCGCCAAGGTCGTAAACTCCCCCGCCTGCCAGGAAGCCGACGTGCTTATCGCCTGCGGCGGCGGCAAGGCACTCGACACCGTGAAGACCGCAGCTATCGAGCTCAAGAAGATCGTCTTTACGGTGCCGACGATCTGCTCCAACTGCTCCGCCGCTACCGCCATTGCCGTTGTCTACAACGACGACGGCTCGCTCGAGGGCTATTCGTACCCCAACCGACCGGCGCACATTTTCATCAACCCCAAGATCATCGCCGAGGCACCGGCAGAGTACTTCTGGGCCGGCGTGGGCGATGCCCTGTCCAAGCAGCCCGAGATCGAGTACGCCACGAGCGCCGGAAATTTGGAGCACACCGCCGGTCTTGGCCTGGCACTCGCCCACACCTGCTCCGAGCCGCTGTTTACCTATGGCGTCCAGGGTCTTGAGGACGTGCGCCAGGACCTGTCGAGCGAGGCCGTCAAGCAGATCGCGCTCGACATCGTGGTCAACACGGGATATGTCTCGAACCTGACCAACCAGAACGATTACTACTACAACTCGAGCGTGGCACACGCGTTCTACAACGCCACTTGCAGCATTCCGCGTGAGGGCACCTACCTGCACGGCGAGGTCGTAAGCTTGGGCGTGCTCGTGTTGTTCGCCTACACGGGCGACACCGAGAACCTTGAGCGCTATGCCGCCTTTAACAAGCAGATGGGCCTGCCCGTGACGCTTGAGCAGGTCGGGCTTTCCGAGGCCGATATCCCTGCCCTGTGCGAGTACGCGCACGCCACCAACGAGTGGAAGCAGGGTAACCCCGAGCCCTTCACCGACGAGAAGTTCGCCGCCGCCATCAAGGCAGCCAACGCCTACGGCCACACCCTCCTCGCCTAACCTACCAAAAAGGGACAGGTTTATTTTGGCAGGTTTTATCTGGGCAAACGCCATTGAACATCTGTTGAAATCGTTTAGCTTGCCAGTAAAGGGGGCGACCATCTACTCGATGGCCGCCCCCATTCTTTTGCTATTCCAACATGCTCGGGTCAAATTCACTTGCGGGAATCACACGGTACCCGTGACGCAGGAGCAGGTCGACGAAAACGCCGTTGCCCGCGGTGAGCGTGCCGCTAAAGGTGCCATCGTAGATGCGACCTGCACCGCACGAGGGACTACGGTCCTGTAAGATGCACGCGGCGATCTCTTCCGGCCCACCCGCCTGCTCGCACATGTCGAGCGCACGCTCAGCACCCAGGCGAAACTCACGATCGACCGAGGCGCCCTCGCAGGAACGGACTTCGCCGTTCACAATCTCGGACGGCTTGCGCGGCGTGGGCAGACCGCCAAAAACCTCTGGGCACACGAGGAGCACCTCGGTTCCCGTACGCTCGCAAGCCTCGACCAGCTCGCGATGGTAATTATCGAGCCCGTTATACTTGCAGCTCTCGCCCATCAAGCAGGCACTTACCACGATCTTCATATACAACTCTTCCCAAGCAAAACGCCCCATTTGAGGTGGACACTCAAATGGGGCGAAAGCACTGCGCAACTAGTATTACTGCTGCTTTGGCATCAACGGATTCTCACGCGTGAGGAGATTCATAAACTCCTCGCCCGTGATCGTCTCCTTCTTGTACAGATAACGAGCCAGCTCGTGGAGCTTAAACTTATTCTCCTTCAGGATCTGCAGGGCGCGGTCGTGCGCATCCTCGATCAGCTTGGCGACAATCGCGTCCACGCGCTCGGCCGTACCGGGGGCGCAGGTGAGCGACGTATCCTGGTTAAGGTACGCGTTCTGCACGGTACCGAGCGCCATCATGCCAAACTCATCGGACATACCAAAGCGCGTCACCATGTTACGGGCAAGCTTGGTGGCCTGCTCGATATCGTTGGCGGCGCCGGTCGTCATCTCGCCAAAGATGAGCTCCTCGGCTGCACGGCCACCGCAATAGACGGCGAGCTTGTCCAGGATCTCCTGGCGCGTGGTCAGGAAGCGCTCGTCCTCCTCGACCTGCATGGTGTAGCCCAGAGCACCGCTCGTGCGCGGCACGATGGTGATCTTTGTGACCGGCGCAGAGCCCTTCTGGCGAGCAGCAACGATGGCATGACCGATCTCGTGATAAGAAACGACCTGCTTCTCGTGGTCGGACAGCACCGTGGACTTGCGCTGCTGACCGGCGATGACGACCTCCACCGACTCCTCAAAATCGTCCTGCGTGGCGCGTTTGCGACCCTCGCGGACGGCACGCAGGGCGCCCTCGTTGATAATGTTGGCCAGGTCGGCGCCCGAGGCACCGGGCGTGGCGCGGGCAATCGCGGTCAGATCGATCGGCGGCTGCGTCTTCACGCTCTTGGCGTGCAGCTCAAGAATGTTCTTACGGCCGGTCAGGTCGGGCAGCTCAACGGGGATGCGGCGATCAAAACGACCGGGGCGCAACAGGGCCGGGTCAAGGCTGTCGGGACGGTTGGTTGCAGCGAGGACGACGATACCCTTGTGGTTATCGAAGCCGTCCATCTCGGTCAGCAGCTGGTTGAGAGTCTGCTCGCGCTCGTCGTTGCCACTAAAGCCGCCGCCGTCGCGCTTCTTGCCAATAGTATCGATCTCATCGATAAAGACGATGCACGGGGCCTTTTCCTTGGCCTGCTTAAACAAATCGCGAACCTTGGCGGCGCCGCGGCCGACGAACATCTCAACAAACTCAGAGCCCGAAATACTAAAGAACGGCACACCAGCCTCGCCGGCCACAGCCTTGGCAAGCAGGGTTTTACCGGTACCCGGAGGGCCGACAAGGAGGGCACCGCGCGGCAGCTTGGCGCCAATCTCCTCGTAGCGCTGCGGCTTCTCCAGAAAGTCGACGACCTCCTTGAGGGACTCCTTGGCCTCTTCCTGGCCAGCAACATCCTTAAAGGTCACGCCCACGTCCTTGGAGGCAATCACACGCGCGCCGGACTTGCCCAGTCCACCGCCGCCAAAACCGCCGCCGCCAAAGTTCATCGACGGGCCGTCATCACCCATGGCCTTCTTCATGCGGCGGTTGAGCCACCAGCCGATCAGGAAGAAAATCGCCATGGGAAGAATGAGGGTGAGCAGGTAGTAAGTCATCAGACCCGAGTTCTTATCGGGAACGACCGACTCAAGCGAGGCGCCAGATTCAAGCACGCGATCGGTAAAGCCCGCATCATTCGGCACACCGGTCGTCTTGTAGGCGATGTTCTCGTCCTCGCCCTTCTTGGTGTAATAAATCGAGTAATCGTCCGTGTTGTACTCGACCTTATCGACGCTCTTCTTGTCGAGCGCTTTGACAAACGTCGAGTAATCGGTCTTCGTAATCTGCTGCGTGTGACCGATGTTGGGGAACAGAACGGTCGAGAGCACGAGGTAGACGACGAAGGCGATGAGCACGTAGAGGATCATATTCCGTCTACGTTTGTTGTCATCCATCTCCATCTGCTTGAACTCCATCTACTGGGGTTGATAATGCTAACTAGAATACCCAACCCGGCCGGCGATAAACCGACACCGGGCACGAAAGGACAGAGATGGCATCACTGGAAGTCGGCAAGGTTCAAATCTATACGGGCGACGGCAAGGGCAAGACGACGGCTGCGCTGGGGCTCGCGCTGCGCGCCACGGGCTATGGACTTAACGTGCTCATGCTTCAGTTTGCCAAGAAGCTGCACTGCGCCGAACATGACGCAGCTCCTCGATTGGGGCTTTGCATCGTACAAGCCGACCGCGACACGCCCGAAGCCTGTGCCGCACAGATCATGGAGCTGGCGCGCGAGCATATTAGCCAAGTCGACGTGCTGATCTTGGATGAGCTGGGAGAAGCCATGCGACGGGGCTTTGTGACGCGCGAAGATGTCGAAGCGTTGATCGCGATGAAACCAACCACCACGGAGCTCGTGCTCACTGGCCGCGGCTTGCTGCCCCTCGCCGACCTTGCCGACCTCGTAACCGAAATGCGCCCCGTCAAACACTACTTCGACGAAGGCCTCCTAGCCCGTCAAGGCATCGAATACTAATTGATCCAAAGGGGACGGAGGAAAACGAATCATCGACAGGGACTGCGGACAAAAAGTTGGACCGTTGAGGTCCGGAACGGAGTCCGCATGGCATACAGTAGGAGAATGGTGGAGAGGGCCAGGGCGCTTCGCGGCGCCGGGCTCACCGT